>MWDY01000147.1 GCA_002070755.1 Spirochaetes bacterium ADurb.Bin110
GAACAACTTCGATACGGACTTCGATTTCAACAAGGCATATAACCATTCAATAAAAGAGCAAGATGAAGCAATAGCTGAATTGCGTAGGCGTTTGGCTGGAAAATCTAAGGAAGATAAGGATCGCTTTGAGAAAGCTCTAGATCTCAATCTAAATATGATGCCATTGACCCCCGACCATCACTTCTATTTTGATCAATCCACCTATGCACGAATGAGAATCGTCTTGCTGAGGATTGCGAGAAAGATGGTTAAAGAAGGAATGCTCGATGATCCAGAAGATATAATGTATTTGGAATATGAGCAGTTAAGGCGCTATGTAGCAAATCCAAAATCCTATGATGGACGAGCTCTTATCAAGAAGGCAAAGCTCGATATGGAAAAAGCTAACAAGATTACTCCTCGACCTTGGGTTGGTACGGTGACCTATTGGGGTATGTATGTAGAGCCATATCATATGCTCTGGGGATATCCAGAACGATTTGAAAAGGATTTTGGTCGCGGCGGAGTTAAAGGCATTGTGAGAGGTATAGCTGCATCGCCTGGTGTTGCAGAAGGAATTGCCCATGTGGTCCAAAGTCCTGCGGAATTCGATTCTGTTAAGAAGGGTGAGATACTTGTTTGTGTCATGACGAATCCTGCATGGGTTGTCGTATTCAGCAAGGTCGCTGCTATTGTCACGGATGCGGGCGGTGTGCTTTCTCACTCCGCCATTACTGCAAGAGAATTTATGATTCCAGGTGTTGTTGGTGCAAGTAACGCCACAAGATCAATAAAGACAGGAGATAGAATTCGCGTAGATGGAAGCACGGGCGTCGTAGAGATTCTTTGATTCGGTTATAGCTTAGGTTGTTTCAGTTTTTATCTGAAACAGCCTAAACCTTTTGGATTAAGAAGACATGTAAGGAGGCAAAACATGGCAGAGGTCAAGACAAAGGAGACAATTCCATTCTGGTTGGCAGTGGGTATTACAGCAATAGTCTTTTTACCCTTAACCATTTTTTTAGGGAAATACAATATTCCTCTGTGGGTTTCATTTATCGTATGGGCGGAGTTTTTTAACTTTGGAGCGACCGTCAAAAAAGCATGGAAATTCATTCTTATTGCATTCCCTGCGGGAGCTGCAATCTGCGCGGCTGGTTTCATAGCCTCATTTTCTCTATCTGCCAGTATTCCAGCTCTTGCTGGTCCGGGCGGATCTGGAATGTGGGGAATGTGGGTTGGCTTTGGCATCGCAGTCTGTGTTCTTGTTTATATTATGAAGTTTTCCAAGATTCTAAGCGAAGGATCTCTTTCTTATTTCAATGGCATGACTATGATGATCGCTGTTCTGTTCACCAACTCTTATCCAAAAGGCGATAATCTCTCAATTCAGGTCAACGTAATAATCGCATGCCTTTGGACCATTCTCTCTGGCTGTTTTGGTCTTTTTCTAGGATGGTTTAATATGGCGATTACATTCCCTAAAGAGGTACATGATCAATAAGTGATCTTATCTGGACTTTTTAGTGTAGTCCTGAGGCCATCATAGGAAATGAATGGCCTCGCTTTTTTTATGCGCCTATTATCTTGCCATTGTTGATGTCTCTAGCTTTATCTCTGCAGTTGAAATATTTCCAGCCTTTATTTTTTCAAACTAATCTTTCCAGCCATCAAAAAAATTAAGCTCTTTCAGAATAGCTTGTGAAACCTCATGGTAAGAGGGTTCCCTCAGTTTTTCTGCTAATTTTCTAGCACTGCCAGTATAGAGTTCGATATGGCTAGCCTCCTCTATGCCTTCTGCAAGTCCATGCATGGTATCGTAGTTTCTATAGCTGATTGTTCCATATTCAGCATAGACCTTGATGACTTGCATTAGGCCTATCCACCCAAACTTATCAACCTGATCGGCATCACATAGAACCTTTTCTTCTAAACTGAATGGCTCGTAGGCGGCATATCCAGGATATTTGCCTTTATGTTTAAGAATTATGTTAGAAATTATTTTCTTTTCTTCATTTGTCCATTCGTTTAGATAAGGGAGGCAATCCATAGCTCCATATTCATTGTGCTTTTTGGGTTCTGAGGGATTGGTGATAAAACCAATGTCATGCAAAAGGGCCGCTGTAATAACAATCGACAGATCAGCACCCTCTTCTGTTCCTATCACTACAGCATTGAGCACAACGCGCATAATGTGTTCCCAATTATGACTGATCTTAAGGCCATGATATTTATCTTTCATGGTGTCATAGAGTTTTGCGATTCGAGGTTCTTTGAGTATCTTTTTCAATATGTAATAGACTTCTTGATTTTCCATAGTAATATCCTTGCTGTCATTAATGATTCTTCTTAGCGCATAGATTCGAGTCGTTTCCAGCCTGTCTCCGTGAATTGAGAGAGTGTTCGTTGGGTCACGCCAAAACTTATAAATTCTTCAGGAGAGAGACCATCTGGTTCATAAGCACGAACGAATTCCTTTATTGTGGAAAGGCGATCTATAACTTGAGATTCTATAGGGATTAAATATTTCTCAACCTTTGCAATTTCGTTTTTTATCAATTCATGTTGATATTTTGGCTGGATGGAGAGAATGATGTCTGCTCCCGCCAATTCCGTTGCATGGTAAGTCCCTCGCATTGCCGCTACTAGGATCTTTGCCTTATAGTTTCTTTCGACAAACAGAGAATATGCTCTCATAGCAATTGCCAATCCCGCTTTCTGAATGTCGGTACTTGATACCTTAGATCTATTATCGGCAGCTACTTCGGTGAGATAGTCATCAATTCGTCCAATCATAAGGACTGCGTTGCAGGGAGCTGATTTTTTGCCATTCATGATTGCTTTTTCAGAGCCACGCTTATGAGCTTCTGCCACTGCGAGCATCTGAGAGACAGTAAAACTTACGGTTCCTGTCACAGGGATTCCTTCTGCAGCACATTCTTCCAAGATATCGAGGCCAGCACTTGTCACCGGCAGTTTGACAGAGATGTTTGGCGCCCATTGTGAAAAACGTTTAGCCATTACACGCATGTCATCACGGTTGCCTGCCTTGGATGGGTCGACCTGCGCGCATATATACCCTAGCTCCTTAGATGTACGCAAAAAAATCGGACTGAGCTTCTTGGCTCCCTCAGTTACCACAAGACGAATAAAAGCTTCAGCCTTGGAAGTCGGATTAGGGCTGGATTTTATAATATCTTCGATTTGCGGCTGCCAAATCTCAGGCCTTAGAGAAATTGCTGTCGCACTCAAAGGAGGATTTGTGGTAGTTCCTACCGCACCATGCTGAAGAGCAAAATCTATTTCTGATGGTGTAGCAGAATCGCACCACCAATGCGTTTTCGTTGATTCGCTCAACCACTGGAGATAGTCTTGCATAACCATGTTTACCTCTTATAAGAATCGATAATCGATAGTCTTATACATTATAGGCATGGAAATCCCAAATAGTCAATTTCAATGATAAGTTTTTTTAGTGATTTGAACTTATAAGCTCGATACACGAATGTCTATCTACCAGCTCTACTGTCTTAGCGACCGCAAATTCTATCTGCTTCATACAGACAACTCTCCAAATACCGCTCACAATAAATCGATTATGTTCCAAAGGGATCGAAAGTTGATATGGTATGAGTTTTGCGCATTCATTGGAGGAGAATTCGTTTTGAAAATCGATTATTAGCTGATTAACTATTTCACGTACAGATTTTTTGGCTGCTTGATGGTCTTTTATCCTATATTCTACAAGCTCTCCTATGACCAAAGCAGCTCCTGTAATTGCACCGCAAATCGACCCCGAATATGCAATGCCTCCATTGAGGGATATTGCCGGCGATGAAACTTGTGGATTTTGAAGATCAAATACAGTCTTAAGTGCGATATAGGCAGATTCTGCGCATCCATAGAGATTGTCATCTCTTAAAAAACATTTTCGAGCAATTTCAATTGCCCTTTTCTGCTTATCATTGTACTGCAAGTCCATGATATCTTAAGATAGTGTACGCATCCAATCCCGACAAGATTCTTATACTTGAAAAAATTGATTGACAACAAGCATAACTGATATTAGAATAAGCGCTATCGATAATCGATAATTTGCTGCTATAATATGTTCAAGGAGTCTGCTTTGAAGATAATCCACGAGTCAGATGTGAAAGAGATTCAGGTTCCTGGACGTTACTTGAGATGGATTGCCGATGCCCATATCTTACAACCTCAGTTCTTAACTTCTTGCGTTATGCGAATATTACCCTGCGAGACTGTCAAGCCTGCCCACGCGCATCCTCAAGGCGAGGAGCTCATTTATGTCATTTCAGGAGAAGGCAAAGTCTATGTAGATGGTGAAGTTGAACCTCTTTGCCCGGGTACTGCAGTATTATTTCAGAAAGATAGTATTCACATGGTAAGAAATACTGGTTCTTCGGAGATGAAGGTAATCTGTTTCTTTGCTCCGCCTGCAAGTCTCGACACCTATGAATATCATCCTGAAGTTTCATTTCCAGAAGGAAATGAAACTTCAGGGAGGTAAATTATGAAAGACAATCCAATAAAACATTTTCATATTGATAAATTAGAGATTAAATCTATTGGCCACGATCTGCAAAGACCAGAATGCATTCTTGCCGAGCCTGATGGAACTTTATGGGCTGCAGATGCTCGCGGTGGAGTAATGCATATCAAGTCAGATGGGACTCAGGAACTTATCACCCAGAAACGATCGAACGATTTCGCCAAAAGTGTAAGCGATGTAGATAGATATACTAAAGGTACTTTGCCAAATGGATTGGCTTTTGCAAATAACGGCGACATATTGATTTCAAACTTTGGCACAGATTGCCTCGAAGTGATGAAAAGGACAGGTGAGACCGAACTCCTTTTGGATGCAATCGAAGGAGAACCGATTGGCAAAGTCAATTTTGTTCTAAGGGACTCAAAGAATCGATTGTGGATCACCGTCACAACACGGCTTAAAAACTGGATTGATGCTCTTGTGCCTGATCTCGATGATGGCTATATCATTCGGCTGGATGAGCGCGGTCCCCATATTGCCGCTGAGGGTTTTCATTTCACTAACGAGGTGAGATTCGACAAGAATGAAGAATTCCTCTATGTGGTAGAGACCACAGGAGGACGAATTCTTCGTTTCCGCGTCGATGAAAAGGGTGATCTGAGAAATCGTGAGGTATATGGACCTTCGCACCTAGGCGTTGGTGCTTATCCCGATGGTATTGCCTTTGATGCCTTTGGAAATCTGTGGGGTACTATGGTCTATTCCGATAAGCTTTTT
>MWDY01000148.1 GCA_002070755.1 Spirochaetes bacterium ADurb.Bin110
TTGAGGCAGGTATAGCAATTGAGACACATCTGAGACATTAGGGGCCATCAAAAAGCATATAGAGTATTTAGGTTATCTAAGGCAAATTAGGAGAAAAAATCATCGGCTTGCGCCAGGGCTGCTGAGTGCCAGCAATCTCCCAGCGAATTTTGCGTCTGATTTCGAGTTTACCCGAAGGCGACTGCACACAAACCGCGAAAAACCCGCTCCCAACATAGATTAGCTTCTCATCTGGCGCGAGATTATCTTCTTTGGAAAGAATTTCAATTGCACAATCGAAATGTATGGGTTCGCTGTCTTCCCTTGAAGCCATCGCACCTGCAAGATCAAAGATAGGCTTGCCACAGACTCTACATATCTTGGGTTCTTGTCTTGGGCTCTCTGGCGATGACTTCCCCGTTCTAGCATTATTCTCTTGAGCAGGACGATCTGACATCTTTTGTGCGGCAGCACGGGCCGATCGACGCTTCCTAAAATGCTGACTCCCAATTTTTTTTTCTGGCTTTCCATGTCTAGGTGGAGTATTCGGACGTTTGTTCGTGTTTGGTTCAGATTTCATCTCGATTTATTCCTTATTGTATTTGATACCATTTCTGCAATCGAAGCAATCGCCCCATCCAAATAGTCGATATCCACAAGCTTATGCTTGATCTCATAAAGCCTTTTCCAGTTTGTAGCCTTCATCTCTTCGGTAATGTCATAGTCTGAATACAATAAATCATCTGGAGTAGAACCAGCCCACGCTGGAATATCTCTAGAAACCTTTTTTTGCTTCATTGTCTTCTGCAAATGCACCTTCTATATGCCTCAGACAGGCATTCTCTTGTATCAGCATAACATCATATCGAATGTGATACTGTTTATATTTTCGATTGATAACGAGAAATAGTTTAGAGGTTTCTATAATAGAATTGCGCTTTCTAACTCCTATGACATGCTCGAGATCGCGCTTGGTGATTCGGTTTGCGGATTTGACTTCGACAAAAGATAGAATATTTTCACGAAGCGCTACAATGTCGATTTCCCCTCGCCTACTACGAAAATTGCGAGCAAGTATAACCCAGCCACTACTCTCGAGGCATTGGCCTGCTATAATTTCCTCTTCTTTTCCTCTTCTTTTCTTCTTTTCGCTATCAGTTTTCAGAATAAGGACCATGTTCACATTTACGCTCTTATCTTGAATTCGCGCAAAAGTGGACTTCTCGCTTCAAAACTGTTTGGCAAGATCTCGCTTTTTGCAAAAAAAGCTGCCAAGGCTTCGACCTTGGCAGCTCGATATTCAATCACTCTGGAGCAAAAAAACTATTATGCTTCCTGCTTCTGGCTCTTGCGACCTCCAACAAGAGTTTTGACTTTCGACTTCTTACCTACCTTGCTGCGAATATAATAGAGTTTAGCGCGGCGCACTTTTCCAGCCTTTATTATCTCCACTTTTTCGACGCGAGGTGAATTGAAAGGAAACACGCGCTCCACTCCTACACCGTACGAGTTCTTTCTCACTGTAAAGGTCTTCCCTATTCCTGCGTTCTTGATCGCTATGACAAGCCCTTCATAGGCTTGAACTCGCTCAGTCTTGCCTTCCACAATTTTAAAACTAACGCGGACGGTATCTCCCACCCTGAAATCAGACAGGTCAGTTCGAATCTGTTCCGCTTGAATCTGCTGTATGAGGTCCATATTCTCCCCCTTCGTCTATCACTTCTTTGAGCAATCTGCCTAATTCACTGGTCAGATCGATATTTTGCAAAAGCTCTGGTCTGTATACGAGCGTTTTTATAAGGCTCGCTTTGAGTCGCCATCGCTCTATCGCTGCATGGTCTCCACTCACCAATACTTCTGGGACAAATAAATTATCATATTTGGCAGGCCTTGTATACTGGGGATACTCTAGAAGGCCTTTTGAAAAACTCTCTTCCGAAAGAGAGTCACCTGAAATAACACCGGGTATAAGGCGATACACCGCATCGATCACAACCATCGCCGCTATCTCTCCACTCGAAAGCACATAATCCCCAATAGAAACCACATCTGTAACTCTTGTATCGATTATGCGCTGATCGATTCCTTCATATCTGCCACAGAGAAATATAAGATTTTCCTCGCGTGCAAAATCCAGTGCCATCGCCTGATTGAAAAGCCTACCGGACGGCGTAACATAGATTGTCCTCAGTTCTGGAGACCCCGCTGCTGTAAGAGCCCTGTCTAAAGGCTCTGGCTTCATCAGCATGCCTGGCCCACCTCCAAATACCTCATCGTCACATTTGCGATGGCGATCCAAAGCATAGTCTCTTATATTGACAAGCTCATAAGATATGAGCCCCTTAGTCACAGCGCGTTTCATTATGGAAGCAGAAAAATAAGCTTCAAGAATCTCTGGAAATAGCGAAAGCAGCTTGATTCTCATTCCAGAATCCATGGGCTAATAATCTCGAGTTCGCCCCTTTCTTCGTCGATTTTGCCAACAAACTCCTTTCGGAACGGAACAAGGATTTTCTCTTTTAGATCTCTCTTAATTTCCAAGAGATCGCTTTCTGCTCCTTCGATAACCGCAGAGATCATCCCAACCTTCGCTCCTTCGGCTATTACAGTCATTCCAACAAGATCAGCGATATAGTATTCTCCAGATTTCTTGGGACTGGCCTCAGACCTCGGTAGAAAGATATCCCGTCCGACTAACTGGCGCGCTTTTTCGGGTGTTTCAAATCCCTCGAATACTACGCTTACCCCCCAGCTTGCCTTCAATAAACGTAAAACTCTTATAGGCTTGGCATCTTTCAACCCTTCTCTGCCAACCAAAAGGAATTCTTGAGCACCTTCGATATGTGAATACTCTCCCGAATAGCTGAAAAGCTTTAGCTCACCTGCCAGACCCCTTACGGCACCAAGCCTTGCCACAGCGAGATATTCTGGTTTTTGCTTATCATGCATAACGAAAAATCAAACTCAGTCAAGAATCTCC
>MWDY01000149.1 GCA_002070755.1 Spirochaetes bacterium ADurb.Bin110
CGAAAGGAAAAGGCACTTCGGATGCGCATCGTCTTCTCGAAGACATGCTCTATCAGCGAGGAGGAGGGCTTTTGCCCCTTGGTGGGGAAGGCGAGCTTTTGAGCGGGTACAAGGGTTATGGGCTAGCAGAGGTAGTGGATATCCTTACCGCGATACTGAGTGGTGGTGTTTTTGGCCAGGCTGTGATCGACAGTCAGGCCACATCGGCGCGAGTTTGTCACTTCTTTGGGGCCTTGCGCCTCGATCTCTTCCGCGATCCCGAGGCTATCAAATCCGATATGGATCGCTTATTGACCGAGCTTGAAACAGCCGAGCCTGCAGAAGGCTGCGAGCGAGTCTACTATGCGGGACTTAAAGAGCATGAGAAAGAGGCAGAAAGCGCCCGTCTTGGCGTCGCAATAAGCGAAAAAGTCGCAGCGCAGCTCACACAGATTGGAGAGGAACTGGGGGTAGAGCTGGCTGGAATCTCTTGAAAGAAACCATTAGTTCAGCAAACTGCTCTCTCTTATTAGATTTCATTAGAAAAGCAAACCATATCTGATCATTAAATTTTCTGCAAATTATATATTGACAGAACGAAAAACCAATCTTATTCTAAAGTTATATTACCGATATATCGCTGGCATACTTCTAGAAAGGGGGAGACATCGTGCAAATGATACACAAAGATAAAATCGATGCAACAAACAAAAAAGATATGGCTTATGAAATACTCAAGCAACGCATAATAAATAATGAATACAAGCCATTGGATACTCTAACTGAGCAATCCATCTGTGACGAGCTTGGAATAAGCAAGACGCCAGTGCGCGAGGCTTTTAAGGAACTGGAAAAAGATGGATTTGTGAAGATCATACCAAGCATAGGATGCCTCGTTTCAAGCATAGGATTGGATTATATTCATGAAATATTTGAAATTCGCGAGATACTCGAATGTGCAGCTGCGCGTATCGTTGCAGAGCGGGGAGACAAGACAGTATTCGAAGATATGTTCAAGAATCATGAATCATTCGAACTAGCCGAAAAGAAGAATATCAAAGGCTCTGTAGTTTCTGGATTCGAAATTCATACTGCAATCTTTGAAAATATTGGAAATTCTCGACTTCTAGATCTTTATAAGAACATACAAAGTCACATAATACGCATACGCTTATTCTTTATCTATCAATTTGATCTCGACAAGACAGAGAGGATGAATGCTGAGCATAAGATGATTTTGAAAACGATTATTGCAGGTGATTCCAATGCTGCTGAAAAGGCAATGAGAGAGCATCTTAGAAATAGCCAGGAGCGTCTCAAGAGCTTACTCTGAGAAGGAGGACAACATGGTTCATGTTCTAAAAATTGCCGAAAGACCAGACCAATATTTCATAGAATCATTTAGGAAGCTGGCAGTTGCGACAGTCTATGAGGCTTCAGGGAAAAAGGGATTCATAGATTGCGCCATAAAACCGCTCGCAAAAGGAATTAGAATCTGTGGCCCTGCTTTTACGGTTCAATGCGTTCCTGGGGATAATCTTATGCTGCATAAAGCTTTGCAAGCCGCAAAACCAGGCGATGTCATAGTTGCAAGCATGGGAGATGGATATTTTTATGGCTATTTTGGCTCCTTGATGGGAACAGCTGCGATAACGGCAAAACTTGAAGGGCTTGCCATAGATGGCTGCGTTCGCGATGCAGAAGAGCTTATAGAGATGGAATTTCCTGTCTTCTGTCGCGGAGCATGTATAAAAGGGACGACCAAAAACGGCTTGGGAACCATCAATTATCCACTCAATTTTGGTGGTACAACGATTTACCCTGGCGACCTAATCCTGGGCGATGATGATGGCATGGTCGTGGTTCGACGCCAGGATTTGGTAGATGTCCTTCAGAAATCGCTTGATAGGGTTGCGAATGAGGAGAAGAAGGCTGCACAACTTCGCGGGGGCGTTTCGAGCATGGAACTGAATAAGCTTGAAGATGTCTGTATCGCACTTAGCATGAAAGAGGAAAAATAAGGCTATGAAAATCTGCTATCGGGATCTACAGAATGCAGCGTTCGAAATTCTAAGGCATGTTGGAGAGAACGAAGAGAACGCGCAAATAGCCTCTGAAATCATGGTTGTCAATGATATGCGAGGAGTAAGCACACACGGTACAAATCTGCTTAGAATGATAGCAAAACGGTGTGAAGCAAAGATGCTCAGTCTCCCTACCAAAGTTACTGTCACTTCCGAAGATATGGCGACTTTGGTATTGGATGGCGGAGATGGGCTTGGTCAGGTTGCTGGCTACAAGGCTATGAATGCCGCCATGGAAAAAGCCCGCTTATATGGTCTTGGTATGGCACTCATAAGAAATACCAATAACGTAGGTTCACTCGGTTACTATGTGTATAAGACTGCTATGCAAGATATGGCAGCCATCATGATGACAAATGGGAATCCTTCGATGGCGCCGTATGGAGGAGCTGAACCTTTTCTTGGGTCAAATCCGGTTGCGTTTGCGGTGCCTTCTTCTTCTGGGATGCCTATTATCCTAGATATGTCGTCCTCGGTTGTGGCTAGGGGAAAGATCAGGATGGCTGCTCTCAAGAATGAGAAGATACCTCTAGATTGGGCTCTAGATAGCAATGGTAAGCCAACAAGTGATCCACAAAAAGCCCTCAAAGGATGTCTTCTGCCTGTGGGGGGCCCGAAAGGCTCTGGGTTGGCAATAATTGTAGATATTTTTGCTGGCATATTATCGGGCTCATCTTATGGGCGCAATTTGAAGAGTTTCCATGAATTGGAAGGCCAAACAGGTGTTGGAGCTTGCTTCATTGCCATCGATATTTCGCGCTTTATGCCTGTGGATCAATTTAAGAATCTAGTCGGAGAATATGGCAAAGCCTTGAAATCTTGCAAACTTCGCGAGGGCTTCAAAGAAATCCTTCTGCCAGGAGAAATCGAACTCAGAAAAGAACAAGAATCAAGGGAAAGCGGTATCGAGATGCCAGAAGAAGTAATAGACGGCCTCAATAGCCTGATGCGAAAAGCAAGAATTGGCTTATTGCTCAGATCGATGGATTGATGCCTGTAAAAGATAGAAGAGGCATTTGATAAGGAAAAGAAGATGAAAATGCGGCTTGGCTGTTTCGGATATACCAAAGATTTAGACACAATTGCGGCAGTTGGCTTTGACTGTGCCGAGTTGCATATAAAAGAGATAATGGCTATGAGCGAAGAGGAATTCAAGAAAGTCAAGAAAAGACTGAGAGATTGTGGAATTACCGCTGAAGTATTCGATAATCCTATTCCTCTCGATTGTAGCATTTCATCACCTTCATTTGATTTGGCTTATTATCGAGATTTTCTCGAAAAAGTCTCCGATCGAACGGCTGAAATGGGAGCGCGCTATATTGTTTTCGGAAACGGTAAAGCCCGAAGCCTTCCATCAGAGGGAGATATTGCATCCGCTACCAGCAAATTCGATGACTTTTTCATAAGTCTTCTCGAAATAACAGCAAAGCGGAATATCACGGTTCTAATAGAGCCACTGGCTAAGAGTCTATCGAATATTGTGAATTCGCTCTCTGAGGCAGTCAAATTCATAAAGAAATATGAAAAGCATAATCTCAAGACTCTTCTAGACTATCGCTGGATGGTAGAAGAGGGTTGGCCTCTCACAGATATCGAAGATTATGAGCTCTATATCAAGCATGTGCATATCGATAATCCTTTTTCGCCATTTCCGACAAGGATTGTACCGCGATTGAATGATGGATTTGATTATACTCCTTTTATGAACACGCTCAAAAACATTGCTTATAAAGAGATTATTTCCATCGAGGCATCTGTATTTCAGGACTTTGCTAAAGAGATAAGGGAGGGCCTGGGCTTATTTAGGGCTAACCATATAGAGCCATATCGTAGCCTTTCTTGATTCTCGTAAGGAGGCATTTTATGAAGGCATTGGTATATTACGGACCTCGCGATATTCGATATCAAGATGTTCCGACGCCAAAGCCAAGAGCAGGTGAAGTTCTGGTACATGTCAGAGCTGTCTCTATTTGCGGCTCGGATCTTGCAGGCTATAAAGCTGTTTCCTCTATGAGGGCACCGGGGCTCATAATGGGACATGAATTCTCTGGGGAAATAGCAGCGCTTGGGGAAGGGATCGTGAATCTCAAAGTGGGAGATCGTGTCGGTGTTGTCACGAATCTCTATTGTGGAAAATGCCAAGATTGCAAAGAAGGCAGGACAAACGTTTGCGATTACCGATATATCATTGGTACAACAATGAAAGCTGGAAGTTATAACGGCGCAATGTCGGAATATGTTGTTGCTCCAGCTGAGAAAATAATGCATTTGCCAAACAATGTTTCTTTCGACGAAGCTGCGCTTGTTGAGCCTTTGTCGATATCGCTTCGAGCAACCAAGCATGTCGCCAATGAACTACCAGGAAGGACCGTTGCAGTACTGGGCGTTGGACCCATTGGCCTTATGGGTATTATGTGCATGAAGAGCTTCGGAGCCGCAAAGATCGTTGCCATTGACCTTCTTCAAAACAGACTCGAGCTGGCGCGTAAATGCGGCGCAACCGACACAATAGTCTCGAATGAGGATGTTCCAGCTATCATTCGTCAGATGACAAACAATGTAGGGATCGATGTTGTCTTTGATGCTGCGGGGGTTCCTTCGACTGTCAATATGGCCATCGAAATTGCAAGAAATGGTGGAAGCATCCTTATGGTCGGAATGGCGTCTCCAACATTGGAAATTGAATATAAGCATGCAGTCAGCAAAGAGCTAAAACTTCAGGCCAGCTATATGTACACCACTGAAATGAGGGAAGGCCTTCAAATGATCGCGGATGGCAAACTGAATGTGGCTCAGATGATCACTTCAAGGCATCCTCTTTCTGAAGGACCTAAGGTGTTCGAGGAGCTTTCTTCAGGCAATACCAAAGAAGTAAAGGTCATTTTATTTCCTGATGAAAAATAGTGGGCATTTTTAATTGCGGAGGGGATGATAATCATGGAACTTGAGGAAATGGTTGCGGTTGTCACAGGCTCGGGCAATGGTCTCGGCATGGGCATAGCAAAGAAAATGTTTGTTGAAGGCGCAAGTCTGGCCTTATGGGACATCAATTTTGAATCTGTAAAGAGATTAGCTTTTGAGCTAGATCCGAGCGGACAGAGGGTGCTCCCCCTAAAAGTGGATATCACTGATGAGGCTGAAGTTCAGGCCGGAGTAGTCAACACTGTTGATAGATTCGGTCGTATCGATGTCCTAGTCAACAATGCTGGCATTTCTCGGCATAAGCCTCTCGAAGAAACAACACTGGAAATTTGGGATGCCGTGATCAAAGTGAACCTGACAGGAACTTTTATATGCTGCAAGGCAGTGGCTCCTATCATGAAGAGGCAAGAGTTCGGAAAGATTGTCAATATTGCTTCGCTTGGAGGCAGGACAGGAAGGCCAGGTGTTGGCGTCAATTACGCCGCATCCAAAGGAGGGGTGATTGGGCTTACAAAGTTGCTCGCAAAGGAACTTGGGCCTTCGAATATCTATGTCAATGCGATTTGCCCTGGCCCAATCTTAACAGATCAGACAAAGCAATATCCAAGAGAGGTATTCGATACATGGAATGCAGGGAGAGCCGTCCCTAAAGATGGCTTACCAGAAGATATTGGCGACGCTGTAGTGTTCCTAGCATCTAAGCGTTCGAATTGGATTACAGGCATATCTCTGGATGTAAATGGTGGCATTTTTATTGGCTAGGAACTTTTTAGTATGGAGGAAAGAATGAGCGGATTGAAAGTAGTGGACATAAATAAGGTGGAGCCAGAAAAAAAGACCCCTCCAAGATCTTCTTGGATCTTAATATCAGAGAAGACAGTGGGGGCTCAGAATTTAGCTTTAGGTGTCAACGAGACTGAGCCAGGCTCGATGGTCCCTGAACATATGCATGAGACTGAGGAAGAGGTTATGTTTTTTCTAGAAGGCGAAGGCAAATTCATAACCCAAGATCAGGAGATAGACTTAAAACCAGGAATATGTGTGTACAACCCGCCCGGAGCACTGCATAAGATTGTGAATACAGGGACGACGAAACTCAAGTTTATTTGGGTCTATGCACCCCAGCTAAAGAGTCACAGGATTCCGAATAGTTAGGAAATGAAAGGAGAACACAAGATGTCAGAGTGGGAATTCCCTCAAGAAGGCCAGATGGACAAGCCCTCAAAAATCTATTTTCAGACTATGACGAAATACGATGTGGAAGAAAGACTGAAAACAAATGACCTTATCCTCATCCCCATAGGATCGACCGAAAACCATGGAAACGCAGGACCGTATGGCGAAGACACCTTTATCGTAACCAGGATAGCGGAGCTAGTAGCCAGGAAAGTTGGTTGTACGGTAGCCATGCCCATGTGGTATGGTTCTCATCCTTTTCATCATATTGGGCAGCCAGGAACCGTACCCCTATCTGACGATGTATTTACAGCTCATATTCGCGCAATGATATCTGGATTCTGGAACGCTGGATTCCGCAAACAGATATTTCTCAGCATGCATGGTCAAGAATATGCGCTTCCATCGGCAATTCAAGAATGGGGAAAGAAATATCAGGTTCCAGCGATCGTAATTTTCCTTGATCTCCCGAGAATCATGGGGACGGATCTGAAGGATAAAGAGCATGGTGGGCCTTTCGAGACGCCATTCCAACATGCCGATGAAGCGGAGACTTCGATTTCGATGGCCTTATTCCCGGAGCTTTGCCAACCAGAACATGCTGAAAATACAGCATTGAAAGGTTTTCTCCCTCCTGGTCATGTCGATAGAGGAGGAGATATATACGGTAACCCCATACCTGGCCACTGCATAATAGGCGGAACAGGCATCGAATGTGTTACGTTTCCTGAAGGCGTTCTGGGAAAAGCAAAACTTGCGGATCCGAGCAAAGCAAAGAAAGCCATCGAAAATGTCTTGAACTATATGGTCAAGCTCCACAATGACATCATGGAGCGTTTCCCTGTTGGCCAGCTACCAGACATCAAGCTTATGACACAGAGAGATGAGAAGGAAATCGAACTCCTTCTCAAAGGGCCGCTAAACGGAGGAAAGCACATATATACAGTAGCCTGGCCTAGCTAGATATTTGGAAGAGTGAAGCATGGCTTCATTATAAAAGGAAGGAGGTATTCCTATGAAAAAATTGGGATTGATGGTTCTCCTGATATGCATTGCACTATCAGGAGTTTTTGGACAGGGCAAGGTGTACGAGCTAAAACTTGCACATGCAGACCCTACCGATCCTGCAGTATCCAGAAAGCAAGCACAGGCGATTGCATTTGCGAGCATGGTAAACTCCAGAAGCGGTGGACGCATAAATGTAAAAATCTACGGAGGAGGCGCACTTGGAGCTGAGCGTGAATACATTGAGGGAATCAAGGCCGGAACTATCGAAGCTGGTCTTGCTTCTGGGCCAGTAGCAGATTTTTTCCCTCCCGCTGCAATCACCGATATTCCTTATCTATTCCCTACAAGTAAGGTAGCCTGGGATGTGATGGACGGGCCCTTCGGTGACAAACTTCGAGCCATGTTCCTCAAACAGACCGGTATGCGCTGCTTGGCTTTTGGTGAGGTTGGTTTTAGACATTTCACGAATAGTGTCCGACCAATCAGGACTCCAAATGATCTCAAGGGTCTAAAGATCCGAGTTATGGAGACTCCAGTATATGTCAACATGCTTAAAGCCGCTGGTGCAAATCCTACGCCAATAGCATGGACAGAGACCTATACAGCTCTCCAGACCCATGTTGTCGATGGACAGGAGAACCCAATCGCTTCGATCATCATGGCGAAGCTGTATGAAGTGCAGAAATACATCACTCTCGATGGTCATAGCTATGGAGTTGATTGGTTTATCATCAATGAAAAATTCTTTCAGAGCTTGCCGCCAGATCTGCAATACATCGTTATGGATACCGCACAGACAGTTGCTGCAGTAGGTCGTGGCTTTATCACACTCCAGAATGCCCAAGGTCTTCAGACTCTTATCGATGCGGGGATGCAGGTTTACTCTCCAACTGATGCCGAGATGCAACAATTCAAGAAGGTCATGCAGCCAGCAGT
>MWDY01000150.1 GCA_002070755.1 Spirochaetes bacterium ADurb.Bin110
TGGCACAATGAGCCCTTATCAACATGGCGAAGTCTATGTCACTGATGATGGTGCCGAAACCGACCTAGACCTAGGCAACTATGGAAGATTCACTACTGCAAAGCTAAGCAGGGCAAACTCAATCACAACAGGCCAGGTCTACAAGAAGGTCATTGAAAAAGAGAGAGCTGGCGACTATCTGGGCCGCACAGTGCAAGTCGTTCCACATATAACTGACGAAATCAAAGAGCGCATACTAACTGTTGCAAGCAATCCCGAAGTCGACATGACGATCGTTGAGATAGGAGGCACTGTGGGCGATATCGAGTCTGTGCCTTTCCTTGAAGCCTGTAGACAGCTCATCCACGAATTTGGCAAGCAGAATGCAATCTCCATTCATGTCACTTTGGTTCCCGCAGTCTCCAGCGGCGAAATCAAGACAAAACCAACACAACATGCCGTCAAGGAATTGCAGGAAGTTGGAATACAGCCTGATGCCCTCATCCTCCGCTCGACAAAACCCCTCAGTGATGAGCTTCGCCGCAAAATCTCCCTTTTCACGAATGTAGAAGAAGAAGGAGTCATCAGCGGTTACGACGCAGCAACAATTTACGAAGTACCTCTCATCTATTACAGCCAGAAACTCGATACATTCCTGCTTCGCAAAATGAATGTTGAGAGCCGCCACGCTGAGCTAAGCAGATGGCAAACGGTAGTTCAGGCAATAACAAAGCCTAACCGCAAAGTCAAAATAGCAGTAGTTGGCAAATATATGGATCTTCAAGATGCTTATAAATCGATATGGGAAGCCTTGATCCATGGAGGTATTGCACACCATACCGGCCTCGATATCGAAAGAATTGATTCGTCGCGTCTCGAAGACCCGCGGGCAGATTTCGATGCAATATTCAAGGACATCCATGGTATTTTAATACCAGGAGGTTTTGGCGAGCGAGGAATAGAAGGTATGATCCGCGCTGCTCAGTATGCAAGGGAACGAAACATTCCATATTTTGGTATTTGTCTAGGTATGCAAATAATGGTCATCGAATATGCACGTTCAGTACTAAGATGGCAAGATGCTCATTCCACCGAGTTCGACAAATCCACTCAACACCCTGTTGTATGCTTGCTTGAGGAACAAAAAAAAATGAAGAACTATGGCGGAACTATGAGGCTCGGCGCATACGATGCGGTCACTAAAGCTGGTTCCAACATTCGAGCTGCTTATGGTGCTGAGTTGATCAGTGAGCGGCATCGTCATCGCTACGAAGTCAATAGTGATATGCGTCAGGAGCTCGAAGCTCATTATCTATGCATGAGTGCTACAACAGTAGATGGAGAGCTAATCGAAGCATGCGAATGGCCAAATCACCTGTGGTCAATCGGGGTTCAATTCCATCCAGAATTCAAATCGAGGCCTACCGCCCCTCATCCTCTATTCAGAGAATTCATCAGAGCGGCCTTGAACCACGCCGGATTATAGTACAAACTAAAGAATGTTTTATGCATCAAGGAGCATAGGACATGTGTGCTTATAGAAGAAAAAAATGGCCGACTCAATCCCTTTTTTCTCTTTGTCTTTTCTGCACCTTGCTTATCCTATTGTCTTCCTGCAGCCAAGTAGCCGAAGAGAATTTAATCGCTGCTCAAGAAGAAATCCCAGATGCTCAATTTGTCGATATCGTAAGAAAAGAATATCGAGAAGGAAAACTATCCATGCAATTCTCCGCCAAGAGCGCTTCCTGGTATGAAATGGATCAGCGCTTGGAGGTTGAAGAGCTTGCTTTCATCACCTATAATGGCGACGATGGTTCTGTATCAGCTTCTGGCGATGCAGAAAAAGCCGTATTCTATGAAGTTAGCGGAGACGCGGAGTTCTCAGGCTATGTGCATCTGCAGAGTGCTGAAGGCGATGCATCCTTCGAGACCACCAAACTTAGTTATAAAAGAAGCCTCGATGTCTTTGAAACACTAAATGATGCCGAGGTTCAGATAAAAGTAGGGAATCAGCTTCTCTTGGCTGGCAATGGCCTTCTTTTCGATGTTAAGCAACAATATTATCATATTCAGGAAAATGTCCATGGTTTAGTGAATCAATAAGATGAGGTAGAATGACAGTATGAAACTGAAGATTTTTGCATTGATTCTAAGCTTGATGATGATATTCGGATCACTTAGTATTATCTTTGCTCAAACAAGCCCCCCTTCTCTACAGCCTGGCCCTGAGCCACCAGCGCAAGCTCCACAGCCTCAGACTTCGAGCGGTAAGAAGCCAATCGTCTTTAGTGCTAATACTGTCCAAGGAATTATTGCAAAAGGCAAAGAGAATACCATTCTTATGGGATCAGTGCATATTACGACAGGAAGCATGATTATTACAGCGGATCGCATTGATCTTAGCGGCGAAGACTATGTCAATGTAGTATGCTTTGGCAATGTCACTGTACAAGACACGGAAAAGGGATTCTCGCTAGTCGCTGAAAAGCTCAACTACAATCGAGATACCGAGATCGGCCTTGCTCAGAGGAAGGTATTTGTCAATGATACAAAAAATAACACTATTATAGATGCTGAGTGGCTAAGATTCGACCAAAAACAATCAATCTTCGAAGCAGCTATCGCAGTGAAGGTACGCAAGGAAGATATGTCGATAAGTTCAGAATATGCATTATATAATCGCGATACAGAGGAAATATGGCTTCATGGCGGCGCTATTGCCGTGACTGAAGATGGCGTCCTCAAAGGCGATGTCATTTCTTCCTCATCTGACTGGTCTAAGCTCAAGATCTCTGGCGAAGTCTCAGGGACTATCACCCCAAAGGAGACCGCCACATCTCAATGACCAATGCAAAGCTTGAAGTATTCAACTTAAGAAAATCCTTTGGTCATACACTCGCGGTCTCTGATGTCAGTTTTTCCATGGAGGAAGGTGAGGTAATCGGTTTACTGGGCCCAAACGGAGCTGGCAAAACCACAGTATTCTATATGATCGCAGGATTTCTCAGACCAAATGCTGGCTCCGTACGTCTCAATGGAATGATGATCAATAATCTCCCCATGTATAGGCGAGCGATGCTTGGAATCTCATATCTCCCACAGGAGCCATCTATATTTCGTAGGATGACAGTAGAAGAAAACATCCTTGCAGTGCTCGAAGCCCGCAGTGGATTATCCTCCGCTGCAAGAAAAGAAAAGGCGCAGGCTCTTATGGAGGAATTTGGGATTTTACATGTTGCGAAACAGCCAGCGTATACTCTGTCTGGAGGTGAACGTAGAAGAACTGAAATAGCAAGAGCTTTAGCAGTAGAGCCGAAATTTCTCCTTCTTGACGAACCATTTACAGGGATAGACCCTATTGCTATACGTGAAATAAAGCTTCTTATTCATAATCTCTCTAAAAAAGGAATAGGTGTTCTCTTGACTGATCATAATGTTCGCGACACGCTTGCTATTACTTCGCGTGCATATATAATAAGCAAAGGAACTATAGTAGCGAACGGCCAGCCACAGAGCATTATCGAAAATCCCCTTGTCCGTGAAACATATCTAGGGCATGATTTCGAGATGTAAGCTCTCCGCTTGGTCTGATATTCGATGCAAGCGCATCATAAGAAGCAATAGATCCAATAAAGATGACAAAAGCTTATTGCATAAAATGCTAGGAAAAGAAGTTGAATAATTGATTTCGACCTCTAAAATCTTGAACTAGCTCATACATAGCTTTTTAGAGGAGCAAATTACTAGGCGTAAATTGATGTTGACGGCAGGGAGCGTACATGTTACATTTTAGACAGCCCGCATGGGCTGCCCACCATTTTCTATCGGAAAAACCATGAGGTATTTTGATACTCACGCCCACATCGGGCTTATTTATGATGACCCGATTGAACAGCTTCTTGTTTGCCAGAAAGCCAAACTAGCAGGCGTAAGCCGCATAGTCAGCATCTGCAACAGCCTCGTGGACTTCAAACAGGTATATGAGAATCTAAAACCTGCTGAATATGTCTACCATGCTGTCGGTGTATCCCCATCAGAAGTAAATAATCCAGGCAAGGACTGGCAGCGCTTTATCGAAGAAGCTTCAAAACTTTTAAGAGTAATTGCAATTGGCGAAATCGGACTTGATTATTATCACAAATTTGGTGATAGGCGCAGCCAGATAGAACTTTTTATCGAACAGCTTGAGATTGCTGCTCGGCTAGGTCTTCCTGTCATTATCCACAATCGAGAAGCTGGCAAAGATGTGCTGGATATTCTAAAGGATAGACTTCCACCTGCAGGGGCAGTTCTCCACTGCTATTCGGAAAATGCGGCTTATGCAGCGGATATCCTCGATCTTGAGTTGGATATCTATTTTTCATTTGCAGGTAATCTTACTTATAGGAATGCGCGAAATCTGCATGAGACAGTTGCATTCCTTCCGCTTGACCGCATATTGCTTGAGAGCGAAGCGCCATTCATGGTACCTGCAGAATATAGAAATAAGCGAAATATGCCTGAATACCTGCCATCCACAGCACAATTCCTTGCAGATTTTTTGAACATCGATGTGGAAGAAGTAGCTGAAACAACATATCAGAACGCTTGCCGATTCTTTAAGCTTGCGCCTTGAAAATCGTATTTCATAAACAAAGAGATATGAAAAGCAATTGAAAAAAGCGATCCCATTTTCGATGGATGTCGACCCATGGAAGGCGCCGTTTTTTCTTGCGCCAGTGGCTGGCTATTCTGATGTAGCTTTTAGAGCCATCTGTTTTGAGATGGGAGCCGCGCTTTGCTATACAGAAATGGTAAGCGCTGAAGCACTTATACGAGGTCATCCCAAAACAAAGCTCCTTCTAGCCCGCGATTCTGTGGAGCGATATTTCGCTATCCAGCTCTTTGGCGCCAATCCAACAACTCTAGCAAAAGCCACCCAGATAGCAGCAACTTACGAACCAGTTGTAATAGACCTGAATTGTGGTTGCCCGGTTCCCAAAATCATAAAAGCGGGCGCGGGTGCGGCTTTGCTTAGAACTCCTAAGCGCATTGGCGAAATCGTGCGCGCGATGCGTGATCAAACCTCCGTCCCCATTTCCATCAAGCTGCGTACTGGCTGGGATCAGAATTCTATCAATTATCTCGAAACCGCGGCTATTGCTGAAGAAGCAGGAGTAAGTACTATAACACTGCATGGCCGGACACGCGCCCAGGGCTATTCAGGCAAAGCGGACTGGGAGGCAATCAAAGTTCTATCTGAGCAAACCTCTGTCCCTGTTTTTGGTTCCGGCGATGTCCTAAACGCTAGTGCAGCGATGTCTATGATACGCGAAACTGGCTGCGATGGTGTCATGATAGCGAGGGGGGCTATAGGTAATCCTTTCATATTTTCAGATATTCATAAGTTGGCTTATCGCAGAGATGCCGAGGCATATTCTAACAAACCTCCGTCCCTCTTCCTTGAGAGCCACACCATCCCAGAGAGCACCTTCTTCTATAGGAGCCCAGATATTATAGCTCAAACCGCTCTTCGCCATCTCGAAATGTCTATTAAATATATTGAAGAGACGAGGGCATGCATAGAATTTCGAAAACACTTTTGCGCTTACACAAGAGGCCTTCCCGGAGGAGCTGAATTACGCGCCAAAGCAGTTCGCTGCTCTACTATTGATGAGTACAAACCCCTTTTTGAGATAATTGCCAGAATATATAGCTAGATTGAGCTTTTTAAAAGATAATATCAATGATTAGAAATTAGCCAATCAGGCATTGTCCCCACATATTTCTCAAGAGCAATACGGAAATCTTGATCTATTGCTCCCCTTGATTCAGGATTAGACATCGCACTTTCGAGCCAATGATGCAAAAAATCTCTCGAGAAGTCTTCCCAATAATCTGGAATCTTGGCAGGCTCAGGTATGGCAGCCGACAATAATGGGTTTTGTCCATATTCAGGAAAGTATCGCAAGAGTATGGTTTCATTTACTTGCATTATGCTGCTGAAACCATCAAAGGCACCCACATAATCAGGCAAGAGCTGCTGGGATTCCATTTCCTTCCATATTTTCTCTTGGTTCGATGATACCAAGAGCCATCTAGCGAATTTTAAGGCTGCTTTTCGATTTTTTGAACCTTTAGGAATTCCCATGTATCTCGAATCTGAGGTCAATATGAGCTTATGTTCTACTGTGGGAAAGCGATACCGAAGTTGTTCTCTTGTTGAGCGAGGAAGCTTGAAGAATTCACTTGCCTTCATAGGCCAATAAAGCACTTTACCCTCAAGGACAAGCTGGTATCCAGGCTTATTGAAATAAACAAAAGCAAAAGCATCTTGTTCAGAGACTCTTATATCAGAATTAAAGGATAGCAAGCCTTCAACAGATTTTTCAAGATTTTGCTTGTTCCATAAAATTGGCCACAAGCTAATATCAGCTGATAGGGCGGGGACAGAGGTTGGTTTCCAGTTTTGATTTAGAGCAAAACCGACATTTCCTGCAAGAAGCCAATTCTCAGCAAAACTCAGATCCCACCTTGGAGAAAATCCTAGGCTGGTAATCTTGCCATCTTCTATCCGAGTAAAAGCTTGAGATGCTTGGCGAATCGTTTCGGAATCGAGCATGGCTGTACCAGCCCTGGCGGTTTCGGATTTGTTTTCTATGATCAAATCACAATCAAAAGAAACAGGCAACAAAACATGCCTTGAACCCAATTTGCCTGCATTGAGCAATGCTGGATACATATCATTTGGATCAAGATAATACTTGGTAAAAAGCTCATCCAATGAAGTGAATTTTTTCATTACAGGATTAGAAAGCATGTATCTTCCAATTATTAGGGACGGAGGTTTAGTTGCATTATTTATCTCAGAAGCAGGATACGCTTTATATTCTACATCGATGGCATAATGATCATTCTCTCGATTAAAAAGTTGAGCTGCAATGATGAGTTCGGGCATATCTGTCCAAATAATTGCACTTGGCGTAAAATGAACACATGCGGTGCATAAAAGGGATATTATTAGGGCAAGTATGCTAATTCCAATGCCAAAAGCGCACCGTCTATACATTTTTCCATTCCTTGCATAGTCTTCATGTATAGTGTCATCATAGTAACAAATCTCTTGCTAGCAAAGATGAAGGTCAAGCACGAATATGCAACAATCCTTCGATTCAATAGAAAAAAAAAGAATCAATTGGCACTCTCAATGCTTAAAAGCTCGCTATGGTGAGAAAGTATGGAGACTAGGCCTTGATGCAGGTTTCACTTGCCCCAATCGCAGTGCAGATCGATTGCAAGGAGGGTGCCGATTCTGCGCCGCAGATGGAAATATCTCGGCATACCAGAAATCACAAATCTCGAAATTACAAACCTCCGTCCCCAATACCAACACTAGTATTGCGAAAGTTATCAATGATAGATCAAGTATCGAAGAACAAATCTACCGCGCTCTCGCTTTTACCTATCGACGTTATAGAGCAAAAGCATTTTTCCTCTACTTTCAGGCATACACTTGTACTAACGCGCCTGTCTCTATGCTAGCTAGAATATACAACAGTGCCATAGAGGCATTTGAGCGTATTTATTATGATGCTCAAAAGCAAGCTAGCATTGGTTTGAAGTTATCCGATATCTCTATGACACCTTTGAAGGGAATTATTGTATCTACACGGCCAGATTGTTTTGATTTCGAGAAGGCAGAACTTCTTGCATCCTATAGAAAACGGGGTTTGGAGGTATGGATCGAATTTGGCCTTCAGTCAGCACACGAGAAAACACTCACTTTTATTAATCGAGGCCACGGCATCGATGAATTTCTCAATGCGATGCATATTGCCAAAAAAGCTCAGCTTAGTAGGACGGTACATATAATCCTAGGATTACCAGGAGAATCTCACAGGGCTATGATTGAAACTGCTAAATTCGTTGCCCAGACAAAGCCAGAGGGATTGAAGTTTCATGATTTACACCTGGTAAAAGACTCAGCATTCGCGCGAAGTTTCCATTCCGGCGAGATTACATTGATGCATCCATCTCGCCTTCCGGCTCTTATTGCTGATTGTCTTGAGCTGTTGCCTCCATCGACTGAGATTATGCGCTTGTCAGCTGATTTCAAGCCTGAGGAGACAATCAATCTTTTCCCACAAACCAACAAGCATAAACTGGCCCGCGCAGTAGAAGAAAAACTTTTAGTTCGCGATTCATTTCAGGGACGGAGGTTTGAAATAGACTGAAAGAGCAATCGATGATAGTCCTTTCAGCACTTGACAATTACCATGCTTTCTCGTATTGTCGATTCTCGCCGACTGGTCTGCTGACATTGGAGCGGTGTCCGAGGGGTTTAAGGAGACGGTCTTGAAAACCGCTGTACCGCAAGGTACCGGGGGTTCGAATCCCCCCTGCTCCGATTTAAACCATCTGGTCCAAGGAGAGGTGCGAGAGAGGCCGAATCGGGCTCCCTGCTAAGGAGTTGTACCTCTAAAGGGTACCGAGGGTTCGAATCCCTCCCTCTCCGGTTTTTCGTGAGGCTATAGCTCAGCTGGATAGAGCTTCAGATTGCGGATCTGAAGGTCGGAGGTTCGAATCCTCTTAG
>MWDY01000151.1 GCA_002070755.1 Spirochaetes bacterium ADurb.Bin110
GATGATCAAAAAGATAATCGATGGCGATCCGCTTGTGCAGGCAGATGTAACTTATCCGCCCTCTATGATAGCAACGGGTATCTCGCTCGCTGTCTATGGCTCGCGCAACCAGCCTTTACCAGGATTCTACCAAGCTAAGATTCCATCGAAGATTATCCTTGCCGCAGAGCTTATCACAAAAGAGAACGCAAAGGATTACTATCAGCCGGATTCGGTATTCTGATTCGGAATTATTCTCGCGATTAGAATCAATTCTCTGCGTTGGCCGCCCTGAGATCAAATCTTAGGGTGGCTTTTATTTTATTATGCTGTAAATTGAATTGAAAATTTCTCGAAGAGTCTGATTCCTTGAGCTTGGAAGAGATCCTACGCGAGCTATTGCACCTCAAATATCCAAATCATTGCAAAATACTGAGTTTACTCCTTCGTCCATATTTCAAAAAATTTTCGGAGAATGAGAAATCATGATATACTATAGGCATCGCTTTAAGGTGTTGCCATGAATAAAAAAATTTGCTTTCGTTCTAACGCCATTTTTCTCTTTCTAGTTATATCGGTTTTAATTTTGAGCCCTGTCTTAGCTCAATCAACCCCAAGCCCTCAATCACAGCGGATACTCACAGAGCAGTCCATAAACGAAACCACTGCCCTGGCGGCATTGCTCGATCACATGCTCGACAATCATTACTTGCCTTCGGCTCAGGTAGCCCTGGGAAGCTTCACTTACGCCGACACGCAGCTTCCTACGCCCTTTGCGCGATGGTTCGAGGATGAACTTCGGCTCGCGCTAGGTCGCACATCAAAGATGAAGCTTTTCGACAAACAGGTAGCGGCGGCTATGGATCCGGCAATTCGCGAGCAATATGCGGTTTTCTTTGGGCAGGATCGTGCGGATTCGATTCTATATGGAAAGTATATTCGAGATGGAGATGGAGTTCTGACCACTCTTTCCCTGACGGATCTTGCGACAGGTGCGTTGATAAGCGAAACCAGATATCTCGTAAAGAAGGAAATTTTACCAACCGATGTTTCTGTCGAGCCTTCCATCAAGACTCTGCAAACCGCGGTGAGCTTGAGCCAGCTCGTGTCGAGTTCTGGAAGCCAAGCTTCAGGCAGCCATTCTTCAGGCAGTCAAGCCTACGCAATGTCAGATTTTCAGCTCAGCTTGTCGACGGATCGGGGTGGAGGAGCCGTCTATCGAAATGGCGAACGGCTCAAGCTCTACCTGACTTCGAACAAGGATGCCTACCTTAAAATCTACCATGTGGATGTCAATGGTGTGGCTCAGCTCATCTGGCCGAACCGCTTTGGTGGTTCGGGCAAGATATGCGCAGGCGAGGCAATGCAATTTCCAGGACCAAACGACAAGTTTCAATATTTGCTTGGTCCTCCCTATGGAACCGAATATATAAAAGCCGTGGCTTCGACAAAGCCCTTTGCAACCATGGAAGCGGATTTTTCTGACCTTCAAGGGAGCGCAGTGGAGGCTATTACCCGAGGCCTTTCCGTCGTCTCGAGCGATGTGACACGCTCGGAGGCGCTTGTAGTGTACGAAATCGTGCCATGATATCCATCCATCGATGGCCAAGCCATTTTTGCAAGCTGGTTATCAGGAGTTGAGAGAATGGCTGAAAGAAAAGGTTATATTCGCCCTTCGCCGATCGAAATTGACATCGATACACAATTCGAGGCTCTAAAAAAGGCTGGCGCCGAAAAAATATTCGAGGAAAAGGCTCTCTCGAAAGAAGCAGACAGGCCTGAATTGCGGCGCGCACTAGATAGCCTTTGCAATGGCGATACGCTTATTGTCGCTTCTCTCGATAGACTCGCTCGGACAATAACAGAACTTTTCTATATCCTAGAAGAAATAAGAAGAAAGGGAGCCTTGCTCGAGAGCTTAAAAGAGCAACTCGAGATTGGGGACGATTTTATGCGTCATCTGGGCATCATCATCGATTTCGAGCGCAGTTCTCTTATGGAATGGCAGCGGGAAACAATAGAAGCAAAGAAATCGCGACAAGAAAAGGGGACTTTCTCCAGACGCCGGCGCTAATTCTAATCTATATCGAGCTATCTTTGTGCTGTGTCTTATGTTTCCCTGACATCCACTACCTTTTCGACGACAGGAGTAATCGCTTGGATCAAGGCTTCTTTTTCGACGCCCGTAACCTTGACTGTGCAGTAGGCATTGGTTGGATCTTCCCCTTCGAATGTAGCAAAAGAGACTATGTTGCCGCCACATTTCGTGATCGCATTGGACACTTTTGCCAGTTCTCCCCTTTTCTCGGGTAGAAGAAGCGTGAGCCTTATGCCTTTATGTCTGGCGCCGAAAAGCTCGATGAAAAGCCTGAATATATCCGATTCCGTGATAATTCCGACCAGGATTTCGCCGCGCATTACCGGAATTCCGGATATCTGATTATCATCCATGATGCGGGCCGCTTCTTCGATAGGAAGATCTTCGGTGATCGTTATGACATCTTTGGTCATTACTTGATCGACAGTAAGCTTTGATAGCAGATAGTGCATTTCCCATACATCTAGAGTTGTGGCAGGCGAAGGAGATGCATGCATGAGGTCGAGAGCACTGACAATACCGACAAGCTTGCCGTTTTTATCGAGCACGGGTAGCCGCCTAATCTTTTCACGCCGCATAATGGCTTGCGCTTCAGGAACAGTCGCATCCGGCGTAATGGTAATAGGATTTCGCGTCATGCGCTGACCAACTTTCATACTCGCCTCCTTCGATATTTCTGCAACGATAATACTTAAGCGATTATGCTTTCATAAATATAATGAAAATATAATGATGGCAAGTCAAAGCCCCAAATATGCCTTGCGAACTTCTTGGTTTTCGAGCAGGTTTGTCGCGGTATCGGTGATCTTGATGAGGCCATTCTGCATGACATACCCTTTATTTGCGATCTTGAGTGCCATATTCGCATTTTGCTCTACGAGTAGGATTGTGGTTTTGCGCTCTTTATTGATCTTTTGGATAACCTCGAATATGTTCTGGACAATAAGCGGAGCCAGCCCTAGCGATGGCTCATCGAGCAAAAGAAGGCGCGGGCTTGCCATCAAGGCGCGCGAAATGGCAAGCATCTGCTGTTCGCCACCCGAAAGTGTTCCGCCGAGCTGGTTTCGACGCTCCGCAAGCCTTGGGAAGATTGTGAATACTTCTTCCATATCTTGCTTTATGCTGTCTTTATCGGTACGGAGAAAGGCTCCCATATCGAGATTCTCCGAGACCGTAAGCTGAGGAAAAATGCGGCGGCCTTCGGGAACTTGTGAGACGCCCATCTGGACAATCTTGTGAGGACTCATTCTCGAAATATCGTGACCATCGAGGAAAATCTCGCCTGAGCGAATGGGGGTAATACCGCAGATACTCATGAGAGTGGTTGTCTTACCGGCTCCATTGGCCCCTATAAGTGTTACGATTTCACCTTCTTCTACTGAGATCGAGACGCCTTTCAGGGCCTGAATGTTTCCATAGAAAGTGCGGACATCTTTAAGTTCAAGAAGCGCCATTTTACTCTCCTAGATATGCCTTGATGACATCGGGATTCTTCTTGATCTCGTGCGGGCTTCCTTCGGCTATGAGTTTACCATAGTCCAATACATAGATTCGCTCGCTAACATCCATGACAAGGTTCATATCGTGTTCGATGAGAAGAATAGTGATGCGTTCCTGGTCTCGGATGATATTTATTGTCTCTTCTAGTTCTTTTGTCTCCTGAGCATTCATTCCGGCAACGGGCTCGTCAAGGAGAAGCAGAAAAGGATCTGTTGCAAGCGCACGAGCTATCTCAAGCCGCCTCTGTTCACCGTATGGCAGATTCTTTGCCATTTCATTGACATAGGCGTCGAGTTTGAGTTTCTTAAGGATTGTGTAGCTCTCCTCGATGACTCTTTGCTCTTCTTCCTTTGTTGGAGCATTGCGGATTATTGCTGCGAAGACTCCTGCCTTGAGCGAATTGTGGCGGCCAATCATGACATTTTCGAGAACAGTCATATTGTTGAAAAGGCGGATATTCTGAAAGGTGCGGGCTAGGCCTTTGCGGTTGATTAGGTTGGGTTTGAGCCCCTGTATCTCCTCGGCATGTCCATCTCGGCTTCGGATCTTGACTTTTCCCTCGGTAGGCTTGTGTACACCTGTGATGCAGTTGAAAATCGTGGTTTTTCCAGCGCCATTTGGGCCTATTAGAGCGGCGATCTCTCCTTCATCGATGTGCATCGATACTCCGTCTATTGCGCGCAGCCCTCCAAAAGTCATAACAAGATTGTCGATTTCCAGAATTTCATTATGGTACTGCAGTTTCTCTGTGCTCATTTTGCAAGCTCCTTTTCTTTGAAGGTATACTGCTTGCGCTTGCGAGGAATGAGACCATCGGACTTGAAAATGATGACGAGGATCATCGCAATGCCATATATGAGCATCCGGTACTGCGCCAAGGGGCGGAAATACTCGGGCAAAAGTTTTAAGAGTATTGCTCCGGCGATTACTCCTGGAATCGAGCCTGTTCCTCCTATGACAACAGCCATAAGGATCATTATCGATTCCCATAGAGTAAAGCTATCGGGGTTGATATAAGTAGTCTGGCTAGCCATAAGCACTCCGGCAATTCCTGCCCAGAATGTGCCGACCGCAAAGGTTATCAGCTTGTTTTTGACCATATCGATGCCCATCGCCTGGCAGGCTACCTCATCTTCACGCATCGCTTCGAGCGCTCTTCCGACTCTAGAATCTTCGATTCGTCTTACGACGAATATCGTGATGATTACGAAAACAAGAGCTATGAAGTATATATATGTCGCAGCTTCTGGAGGGCGCAGTTTCTGACCTAGAAACCATGGACGAGGAATAAGGCTTATGCCTGTAGCTCCTCCTGTTATATCTCCAGCATTCTGCATTACCATGTGGAAAATTTCGCCAAATGCGAGGGTGACAATTGCTAGATAATCGCCTCTAAGTCTCAATACTGGCAAACTCAAAATTATGCCGAAGATCGTGGCCGCAATGCCTGCTAGAGGGAGCGATATCCAAAATAGCCAGCCTGGATTGAAGCCAGCCGCAACAAAAGAAGGCCCGACATATTTCCATAAAAGGCCATAAGTATAAGCTCCAATGCCGAAAAAAGCCGCATAACCGAGATTGAGAAGCCCACCAAGTCCGACGATGATATTTAGGCCCAGGCCTAGGATCACATATATAAATGCAGTGATCATGACATTCGTGTGGTACATACCAAAAAGGAAAGGAAAAGCCACGGCAAATCCGAAGAGTGCAAAAAGGAATACTGGGCGAAAAGCGGGGTTCTTAAGATATCTTCCATTTAGCGCTCGGTTGTTGACCAGTCCGTTCTCCATCTTTTTTGCACTAGCTCGTTTTTCGTTCCACTCGAGAGCCTTGCTCCAGACAAAAGAGAGCACGAATGAAACGATTCCAATGAGAGGAAGAACATTCCAGCGAAAATTGATATGAGCTACTCCCCTTGTCACGTTGACTTTCAT
>MWDY01000152.1 GCA_002070755.1 Spirochaetes bacterium ADurb.Bin110
ATTCATGCTGTATGCCGATCTTGTTCCTTATGCCTATTATGTCGATTGCCATTCTATCTTTCGATTCGTACAAGGTAGGGATAGTCTATACTACAAACATTCCATATTTACTTATGATGTCGATCCACCAAGTACATAGCACTATTGACTGTACCCCTTCATTAGCCTTTGAGAAAGCTCATGAAGAACATAAATCCCTCTTCCGATCCTTCCATCTACCACCACAGAAGACACTCGATGATATCTTTTGCCTGCACTTCAGCCGACGCGTAGATGCTTATCACAGAATCTCTTTAAATAACCTTCAGTTCCAAATTCATAAGGCTCCTCTAAGAGAGGAGGTTGATATTCATGCCGTCCCAGACAAATCCAAGGACTATGCTTTACTTCGCATTTGGTACAAGGATATTCTCTGTGATGAATATAGAGTTCTGTCTTCGGATATAGTGCACTTTTAAGTTTTAAACAGTGCACTTTTAAATTTTAACTAACAGCTTTTTTTAAGAATGTCACTTGAGCGAGGATTTGGAAGGCCTAGGATTTAGAAGGCTGAGGATCGAGAAGACCGAAAATCTAGAAGACAAGCAATAGGTCTTGAGCAAAGAAGAAGGGGAAAATTCTTTTCTATATTAGAGAGCTATTGACATAGAGAGCTATTGACATTTGCCAACGTTGTCGGCAACGCTAGGTGTTGCAAAACATCTCGTATATGGAGCAGGCAAGACAATGGAGCGTTAAGCCATGACAAAACTAAAAGATATTGCGGATGAAACAGGATTTTCAATAAAGACAGTCTCTCGCGCTATACATGACCATCCAGATATTAAAAAAGAAACGAAAGAAATCATAATGGAAGTAGTCCGAAAGCGAGGATTTACCCCCAACTGGGCTGCCCAGAGCCTCAGGAATCAGAAAACAAATACAATCGGCTATATCATTCCAAATATCACGAATGGATTCTTTAGTGAGATTGGCATAGCTATCGATGCCTTTTTTAGGGAGAAAGGCTATTCTACACTTATTTGTTTTACGTCGGACTCTAGAGAAAATGAGATCGAATCGATTCGCTCTCTTCTTGCAAAGAATATCGATGGGATTATTCTCGCACCGATAGGAAACAAAGGAGAATTTATTGACGAGATACCAAACCTAGCCGATACGCCTCTTGTGCTGATCGACAACCGGCTTAGCGGACCGCCGCGCAATTATGTACTTCAGGACAATGAAGGAAACTCTCGCAGGCTCACTGTCCACATTCTTGATCACGGGCATAAGAAAATCGGCTTTATCACCGGTCCTCTAGAGGAATCATCTTCCCGCGAGCGATTTTTGGGTTTCTGCAATGCTCTGGAAGATGCAGGGGTTCGATACGATGAGAGTCTTGTGCGAACAGTAGACTGGGAAATCCACAGTGGCTATGAAGCTACCAAGGATCTCTTCGATCACAAAGGAAATGCGAGACCAACTGCAATCATATACGGAAATACTCAGCTCCTTCTTGGTGGATATAAAGCACTTCGAGAGAAAGATCTTTCTATTCCTCAAGATGTAGCCGTTGCTTCCTTCGAGCATCCTGACATCATCGATGCGCTTTCTCCCTGTCCCACCACACTTGAAAAGGTCGAAAAGAGAATAGGCATAGCAGCAGCTGAAATGCTCTTGTCTCTTATCGAAACAAAAGAGAAAATACCACGACAGGAAATACTTATCCCAAGCCAACTAATAATAGGAGAATCTTGTGGCTGCTCTATTCGAAGCCAAAATACCTAATCTTGAATATGAAACAAATCCATTGAGAATGAAAATCTAAGTCTAGCTCAATCTATGAGCTTAAAGTCGACTGTGAAATTGCAGATATGATTAAGACTTTATACCAGCTTTCTCTGTTTTGCTTTAATTTTTCAGAGATATGTGATTATTATTTCAGACTAGCCGAAGCGGCTAAGCTACCAATGTTAGTCTATTATATACCGGCATTTACAGGTACAAGTTTTGACATCGAACAAGCTCGAAGGCTCTTTGAACATCCATTGATCGCTGGATTCAAATATACATCTGGCGATCTCTATACCATGGAACGACTTATCTCTGCTTTTCCAGATAAGATCGTATTTTCTGGCTACGATGAGCTTTTGCTTTGCGGTAAAGCGCTTGGAGCCTTTGGTGCGATAGGTTCGACATACAACCTGTTCGCACATATAGCCAAAGAAATCTGGAAAAATGTGGATCTTGGTCTTCTTGCCCAAGCGCGCGCTGGCCAAGCCAAACTCAACAGCGCCATCCAAGAGCTTACCAGCCTTGGCCTCTATCAGTCCTTGAAGGAAATAATATCCATATCAGGCATTGACACAGGAAGCTGCCTGCCGCCATTTTCTCCGTTATCGCAAGAGCAAAAAGAAAAAGCCGATGCGCTTGGGCGGAAATATATTAAGACAGGACTGCTGCAACTCTAGGAATAGTAAACAACCACCACCTTTGGTGGTAGTCGTTTATTCATCATATTTGCCCTCGCTTTGCATTAGAAAAATGCCTTATTTAAAAACTTTTAAAAGAGGCTCGGCTTATTTCACTTTTTCTCTTCAAAGAATCAGTGCTTTGATATGAATTACAGGTTTATGGCCATGACTGATAGCAGTTATTTATTATAAGAGAAGGAATTATATGATACCCTTTGAGCGCAAATTACAAAAGTCATGATCTCTAAAAATTTTCTCTTGACAATTCATGAATGTTGGTTGATACTATCATATCTGGTTAACCAGATTGCAACCCGGACTGCGACTAGGCTGCAACTAAACTGCAGCGCAAGCTAAGACTGAGATAGAGGATAAGGTGTAGCACAATGAAGTATTCGAAAGATCAACAGATTTCTGATACTTTTGAAGGCGAATCCATAGTATTTCGCTATATTCAGCAACTGATCATTTCTGGAAATCTCAAAGCAGGCGATAAATTACCATCCGAACGGACCTTGAGCCAGACGCTCAAGGTGAGCCGAGGGTATGTGCGCAAAGCTCTATCTCGGCTTGATCATTATGGCCTTATAAGAACATTGCCTCAACGCGGTACGATTGTTGTAGAGCTTGGAAGTAAGGCTATCTCTGGTCTTATCGCAAGCATCGCAAGCTTTAGGGATTCATTTTCTCCAACCGATTTATTTGACATAAGAGAGCTTCTTGAAATTTATGCGGCAAAGAGGGCCGCGATGCTGGCTACCCATGAAAATATTGAAGAGATTCAAAAATGGCATATGGAATTCAAATTAAAGGCTGACATTGGCCAGCGAGCGCTCGATGAGGATCACCTCCTTCATATTGCAATCGCAAAAGCGAGCAAAAATGAGGTATGTCTTTCGCTTACAAGCTATATTACGCCTCAAATAATCGCACTCAATGAAGGCTTCCCAGAGAGCGACCCAGACCGCTTTATGAATACATATAGAGAACATGAGCGAATTGTGAATGCCATTTTGGCAAACGATGAGGCAAAAGCTGAAGAAGCAATGAGGCATCACATGCATGCAGCGCGACAAAGGCGATTCGCTGAATGACGAATCGCTTTGCTATAAAAAGTTTTAGGAGAAGGAGGTTGATTGACATGAAAAAGAAACTAGCACTCTCAGTAATGGCGGTTGTATTTCTGACATTTTCAGCTGTTGTGTATGCACAGACAAAGCCGGTAACAATTGTCCATTGGTATTGGGCGGATAATCCTAAGTATTCCGCAGAAATGCAGAAAATCGCGGCAGACTTCAATGCGACGAATGGTAAAGGCATTACAGTCGTTGCGCAGGAATATCCATGGGATGGTGGAGCATATAGTGAAACCCTCTTTCGTGCAGTGATGGGAGGGGGTGGACCGGATACTTCTTCGTTTAAGCTAACATCGACTCCTCTTTTCACCGCAAACGGTTTGCTTATCAATTTGGACAACTATCTCGAGAAATGGAAAGATAGAGATAAAATCGATCCAAGTCTTTATGATACGATGAGAAAAGCGAGCGGTACTAAAAGTGTCTATGTCATGCCATGGAATACGCAAATCCTCTATGTTTATTATCGTCCTTCGCTATTAAAGAAGGCTGGGATTTCTGTACCAAAAACATATGCGGAATTTCTTGAAGCATGCAAGAAGCTCACTATGGATACCAATGGAGATGGCAAGACAGATGTCTATGGGTTTGGTATGCGAGGAGCAAAAGGCGGGCAAGAACCCTGGGGAAGCTTTATTTGGGCTCGGGGTGGTAATTTTGACGACATGACGACTCCTCAGGCAGTTCAAGGCATGCAGGATTTCATCGATCTTTATAAAAACGGCTATGCCCCCCCTACAGCTCCAATGGATGGATTTAATGAGATTATTGCCAATTTCAAATCCGGCAAGACAGCGATGACCATCCATCATATTGGCTCTTCGATCGGAATGGTTGAGACATTCGGTGATGATGTCGACGCATTTGCGTTTCCTGGCGGTGTTGGACGTTGGACCTCGATGGGAGATACTGAAAATGTGATTCTCAAGTCTACAAAGAATAAAGATGCCGCTTTTGAATGGGTTGCGTATCTTGCTACAGGGAAAGGCCAGGAAGCATGGTGCACCGCAACTGGTAACGTTCCGGTCAGTAAAGATGTACAGCAGCTTCCATTCTTCCAGAACAATCGCTTTATGAAGGTGTCAATTGAGGGCGCTCCTTACGCAGGAATCTTCCCAATTCTTGATACGACAACTGAATGGATCAATACCATTTGGCCGAACACCGTTGCTGCAGCTCTTACTGGTAAGATTTCAGCCGCTGAAGCAATGAAGACTCTTCAAAAAGGGCTATGGGGTAAATAGCAAGGAATGCATACTTGGCAGCTGATTTTTTCAGCTGCCAATGCATTTTCGATATTTAAATTATCTTGTGAATTCAAAGAGGCTTTAATTCATATCACAATGCACAAACAAAAAGCAAATATATGGCCATATGTACTCATTATGCCAGCCTTATTTGTGATATGTGCGGTGGTGTTTTTCCCCGTGCTCAATGCAATTGCGATGAGCTTTCAAAGCTATGACCTCCGACGGCCAAGTCAAATCCGCTTTGTAGGGTTTGCAAATTATATCGCGGTGCTCCGCGATGGGTTGTTCTGGCAAGCTTTACTTAAGACAGTTATCTGGGTAGTAGCTGGTGTTGGCTTTCAATTTATCTTTGGTTTCATATTAGCGCTGCTATTGAATAGAAAATTTTGGGGACGTGGACTTTTTCGCTCAATAAGCCTTATTCCATGGGTTACACCAGGTGTGTTGATAGGTTTAATGTGGCGCTGGATCTATGATGGGAATTATGGAGTCCTCAATGATCTATTGATGAAACTTGGTCTGATAGACAACTATATTCCATTTCTTGCTCAGCAATCCACCGCATTTCCTGCGGTAATCTTAACTATTATCTGGCAGGGAATCCCGTTTTTTGCGCTTATGCTACTTGCAGGTCTTCAAGGCATTCCAGATGAATTATATGATGCTGCAGATGTGGATGGAGCGAATCGAATTCAGAGGTTTTTTTGGATCATTGTACCGTCGCTGAAAAATACTATCTTTGTCACAACTCTTCTAAGGATTATTTGGGTTGCAAATTCTGTTGATGTGATTTTCAATTTGACCGAAGGTGGGCCAGCGTACTCTACGCAGACTCTAAGCGTATATGTCTTTAATAAAGGGAATACACTTAACCTTGGATATGCCTCTACGCTTGCAATTTTTCTGACAATCGGCCTATCTGTTGTTTCTATTCCTTATCTGAAGAACCTCTTTAAGGCACAGGAAGAAGCAAAGTAATGGAACTACAAAGTAGAGAAGTGCAAAAATCCTCTTATAAAACGCCTCGTAAAAGAAAGTTGTTGAACGCTTTGCCAGGACATATTTTGTTAGCGATGATGCTCATTTTTCTTCTCTTTCCTTTTTATTGGACCTTTGTGACCTCAATAAAGCCAGAAAAAGAACTCTATTCAAGCACGGTCACATATTGGCCTGCAAAGGTGACCTTTGGCTCATACAAAAAGCTATTTGCTGAATACAATTTTATAAAACCCATGATTAATAGCTTACTAGTTGCTGTCGTAACGACTCTGTTGTCTCTTGTCGTTTCCTTGCTTGCTGCATATGCCTTTTCCAGATATCGATTTAAGGGACGACAGCTCTTCATGACACTTTTTCTTACGAACAATATGTTCCCAACGGTATTATTGCTTATTCCTCTTTTTGCTATTATGCGCAAAATCGGCATACTCTACACACCAAGCTCTTTGATTCTTTCATATACAACATTCACCATCCCATTCTCTGTCTGGCTTCTGACTGGCTACCTTGATGATTTACCTCGATCGCTCGAGGAGGCTGCAATGGTGGATGGAGCGAATCGTTTTCAGGCATTTATAAAGATTATTCTGCCTATGCTTTTGCCTTGTATAGTCGCAACAGGCGCATATATTTTCATGACTTCGTGGAATGAGTATACCTTCGCTGTCATGTTTACCAATGAACGAAATAGGACAATTCCCGTTGCACTTAAAAACTTCATTGGTCAGTTAGGTGTCGAATGGGGGATGCTGACAGCTGGAGGCGTGATCACAATAATTCCTGTTTGTATAATGTTTTTCTTTGCTCAAAAAAGACTGGTCGAAGGCCTAACTGCAGGCGCGGTGAAAGGATAATAAAGGAATACTCAAGATGGATGAACTCATGCTAGAACAAAAGGCGCTATCTATAAGGCGCGACATTATCGAAATGCTCTATCGATGTCAATCTGGTCACCCGGGCGGATCGCTCTCATGTGTGGAAATACTAATAGCGCTCTATTATGCGGTTGCGCATGTAGATCCGACAAATCCATCGTGGGAAATGCGAGACAGGATCGTCTTGTCGAAAGGCCATGGTTGTCCTGCTCTCTACGCGATTCTTGCTGATAAAGGTTTTTTCCCTCGGAATGATCTCTGGAACCTAAGGCAGATCGATAGCCATCTTCAAGGGCATCCTGATATGCGCAAAACTCCTGGCATCGATGTATCGACTGGCTCACTAGGTCAAGGCGCCTCTGTAGCTGTGGGACTAGCGCTCGCTGCC
>MWDY01000153.1 GCA_002070755.1 Spirochaetes bacterium ADurb.Bin110
CATCTAGACTCATCAACCCAAGGCATAGGATTCCTCTTTTTTGCCAACCAACGCTATCATATTGAATCATTCCAAGTTCGACGAGTGTCGACAATCGACTCTTGCATGGCTGTTGCCTCAACAAGGATTTTTTTGAGAAGATTCCGATCACCCTCTGATCGATTCATGGTTATCCTCTTTCCTTGTTTTTCACATTTCTTGCTTTTTACGCGAAGCTCTCATCGAGCCCGAGGCTCAGATAGTGCGCATACTCAGGCGATACTACAAGGTCGAAGGTGCGCACAGCTGGCCCCGTCATTATGATACTTGGATTTTGCATATCGATGGTAAGTTTTCCACCGGGCATTTTTAGGGTAACCACATCGTCGATAAGGCCAAGACGCTTAGCCAGGCAGCTGCTGCGCATGAAGAGGAACCGCTCGCAAGTGTATATCCTGATCCTCGGTTGGATGAAGACCAACCAGCACGCAGTGAGGATTGCCCATGGACACTCGTTCAGCATGAAATTCGATACCATCAAACGTGAGCGTAGAGCTGCCGGGTAAGAATTGCGGCTCGCCCATAGCGACCTCGATGTTGAGCTCCTCATCAATGTTATACGCGTTGTTCGCATCTGTATGCCTAGAATAATCAGCGCTACCAACCGAAGTCCCACTTTTGCCCGCACTCCTCAGCACTCTGCATTCGACAAGCCCACCTTTTGTCTGAACTTGGAAAGGCCTTTCTCCTACAAGACCGCGCTCAAAGAGATAAAGTGAAAAAATCCTGAGTCCGTTGCCGGATTTCTCGGCCTCCGAACCATCGGGATTGAAAATACGCAAAGCAAAAACGCCGTTCGTGCGTGCGCCAGTAAGCTGGAAGGCGCTCACATTTTGTGCGGCATTGCGCTCAATGCTTGCAGCACCATTCTCGCTCTCATTCATCATAGAAGAAAAGGAAGAAAGATGGCCATATAAGATGCCATCCGAGCCAACGCCACGGTTTCTGTCGCACAACGCAGCAATGACATTACTTGAGAGCGATATATTTAATTCTGCCGGATCGACAACGAGATAACCATTGCCTAGCGCATGATATTTATGCGCCTGAAAACCTTGCGGCACAATGCTCATTTCTCTTCCTCATTTTCTTCAATAGCGAATATCGAAAAGCGATATCTGTACATTCTAGGCAGCCTGCTTTTTGCTCAAGAAAGCTTTCTGGCCTCGCGGCAACCCTCATCTCTTTATCCCAAATAAAAATATCGGCCTTCTTGCCAATCTCTATCGAGCCATATTCGCGTGCCAGGCCAAGGGCTTTTCTTGGAACAAGCGACATTGCCTTCACACTCCGGCAAAGAGAAATTCGCGTAACAGCAAAAAAATTTTTAACAATATCGATACCGAGTTTGTTCGAATCGATGAGAGTATCTGAATCAGTGTACCGCACTCCTCGCTCAGAAGAAACGACCTTTTGCCCATAGTACGAAAATTCTCCATAAGGAAGCTCTGCCCCAATCACTGCGTCGGAAATCAGAATGAGAGAATCCTCAGGGATAAGTTTTGCGCTGAGCGCAAGGCAACTTGCATTGACGTGGATTCCATCGCTATTCAGCTCGATAAAATCAGGTGTACCAGAGAGTACGAAATTAGCGAGCCCGCCTTCTTTATGATCGATGCCAGATATCGCATTGAAAAGGTGGGTGATCGAAAAAGGATGGAATGGGGGACGGATTGCCGATAGTGTTGTATTAGAATGCCCGAGTGATACCAGCACTCCAGCATCTTGAAAGATCGGATAGATAGCTTCGATTCCCGGTAATTCTGGAGCTATAGCGCAGATCTTTAAAAGACCTTCCGAGGCTTTAAGAATATCCAGTGCAATCTGAGGATCTGGAGACAAGATACTCTCTTCCGCAATTCCGCCACGCTTGACATGATTGACAAAAGAGCCCTCGAGATAGATCCCAGGGATACAGGCTTGATTGTCGCCACTTTGTCTGCCATCAGCGCACCTATTATCGACAGCACGAATTACATCGACAAGCCGCACTACGGATTTTTTATCCCAGAGCATGGTCGGCACAAAGCATCCAATTCCTTTTGATTCGAGGAACTGAGAGATCTGCAAAAGCTCGGCTGGCTGGGTAATGTTCTCAAAGCCAAACTGGCCCGCACCATGGATATGCATTTCGACAAGCGAAGGAAGCACTAATGCTCCTTCGGCATGAATGATAGGAGCTCAAAAAAACGAGGATCGCACTGACTCAGTGACTGACGAATAGTTTCAGAGGATGTACTGAGCTGAGTTGCGAGACAGAGGATAATTTTTCTTGTGTAGTACAGTAAATCGCTGCGATCAACCCTTATGGCATCGTATTGTGCTGGCTCTAAGTCTCTCTGTAAAGGCTTGCGATAAGGCCTTACGGTATTTATTTGTGCACCTAGATAAAAGAATGTCAGATAAATACTAGCAATTGTCTAATGAGCATCTATTCCCGCGCGCGGATAAATATATCGATCCATGAACTCGAAGCTCGCATAAACACCAGAGGCTTGCCAAGCGGCGCCTCAATAATTGCATCGCCTAGCGTTCCTGCATGCCAAATCTGCACGCTCGTCCAAAAATCGAGCCACTCATCATCGGGGAAATGTACCGCTCGCTTGATTGCTCCTTCGGTTATTATTGGAGCAACCAAAAGGTCGGGGCCAAGTAGATATTCATCATCGATGCTCCATGCGCGCTCATCTGAGGGATAGTGCATAAAAAGTGGCCGCATGACGGGCAAGCCTCGAGTGGCATTTTCTGCTACGCAGGCTTTGAGGTACTCTGTCAGCCCTTTGTGAACGCGCGCCATTCGAGCAAGATGTGCCATTGTCTCTTCATCCGAATCGAATTGCCAATTATCGCGAGGCCGATTGCCTTCATGCGTGCGCATAAGTGGGCTGAATGCGGCCTGCTCAACCCAGCGCATAAAGAGCTCCTTGGTCCGATGCAAGCCAAAGAGCGTCGTATAGCCACCGATATCGCTATGATGGAGCCCATGGCCAGACATTGCAAGGCTCAGCGCGGACCTCACTGCGCTCGGCAGGCCATCATCGTTCGACCAATCGACATTCTGGTCGCCTGCCCACATGATGGGGCACCAACGCTGGCTACCAGTAAAGCCAGCCCTCATAAAGTAGAGTGCTTCATCTTCCGCATGTGCAAGCCTTACCGCCTCAGCATTGCAGCGCGCCCACAGCACCGGCCATTGATTATGCGCAAGCAGGGCTTGCGTTCCATCGAAGAGCATCGCGTCGGTTGGTAAATATTCCCCAAAATCCGCCATCCAACCACTCGCGCCAAGGCCCAAAATATTTTCTGCGAGCTTTTGCGCATACCAGGATAATGCCGCGGGATTTGTAAGGTCGACAATGCCCGCAAAAAATTCTCCAAAATCGACATAGTAATCTTCGCCTTTACGGTTCTTTACGAGATAACCATTCACAGCCGCTTCTTCGCACAGAGAAAAGCCTTTGCCCACATAGCAGTTCGCATAGGCAAGGAATCGGACATTCTCCGCTCGCCATCGCTGTATCGCGGTATCGAGATCGGGATAGCGTTCCTTATCCCAAACCCAGTTCCAACGCAGTCGCTGACCAAAACTCGTGGTATTGATCCCTTCCCAATCCTGTGCCCAAATACCTGCCACCGGCACGCCAGCTTTCTGTGCCTTCCGCAGCTTTTCCTCGCAGACCGCTGCCCCGCCCTGAATGCCTAGGATAACTCCATTGTAAACCCATAAGGGGAGCAATGGCTGCCGGCCATAATAGGCGGTGAGGTCTTCGAGAACCTTTGGCATGGATTCGGCTTGGCCGAACACGATTTCTGTGGGCACATCCCAACATAAAAACTCGCTCGCTAAAGGCCTACGAAAGTCGAACACTGAATACGCGGAAGTCTCTATATGGACCCAGTAGCCTCGCGATGAAACAAAGGAAGGCTGAGGGTAAAAAGTCCACCAATAATCGCCGCCTGCATGGTCAGCTGCATCAGCCTGGAGCGTGATGAGGCTTGACTTATTGCGCCCTACACCCTGCTCGCTTGTCCAGAGAGGGAACTTTCGACCTTTGAGATCGAAATATGAGAATTGCTCACCACAGCCATAGATATGCTCATTGGGCAAACTTGGAAGCGAAATCCGCAAGCGAAGTGCCATGTTGTGTTCGGCAGCGTTGTTATTGGTCGGACACGCAATCTTAGAGCTGCTATCCGATAAAACCTTCCCTAGCCTCTCATCCCGAGATATGGTATCACTCCCTGTTCTCGCGCCATTTATCTCTTCTCTATTTATTTCTTCCCCAGAGACGCTCGAGAGCTTCACCACGAGCCTACCATCGCGTACGATAAGCCTAAGCTCTACTACCCACCGGCCTCCCTCAGACCAGAGCTGGACACAATCCTGGCTGAACATTTTCCAATGAGTAAGCGGACAGAGCTCGCGAATCTCATCCTCGATATCGAAGTTACCATGATGCATGGAAATGTATGCTTCTCCCCAACCCATTGCCAAGAGCGGCTTCTCTGCCGAATGTTTCAAGACGAGCCTTCTGTCGGCATAGAGCAAGAATCCCTCATCTTTTCTCACGAAAGAAAAACCATGAATCGCCATTGGCATGCCCTCCATTATCACACTGCATTCCCATCATTACAGTGTATCTCAATCGTCGCCGCACCTTTCAGTTATCCTAGCCTTTTACGCCACCTGCAGTGATCCCTCGGATCAAGAACTTTTGCATTCCAAGGGTAAAAATGAATACAGGAATAAGCATGATTGTCCCCGCAGCGCATGCCTGCCCCCAGGTGAGCGTTTCGCCCCCTAGCAAGCCATTGATCGCAACTGGCGCAGTCTTCGCTTTCACGCCTGTCAAAATAAGCGCGTACATGAACTCGTTCCAGGAATTGAGAAATGCAAAGACTGCGCCGACCACGAGCCCAGGCGCTACAATCGGCAAAAAAATCCTAAAGAATACACCCTGCCTCGTGCATCCGTCCACCATCGCTGCTTCTTCGTATGCTCTGTCCACCGCGGTAAAAAATGGTAAAAGCAGCCAAATGACATACGGCACATTAAAGCTCGTGTGCGCCAAGGTGAGTCCGCTGATCGTGTCCCGCAAACCAATATCTGAGAACATCAGATAAAGCGCTATAACCAAGGAAACCTGCGGCAGCATGCGCAACACAAGGAAGCTATAAGCGAGTGAATTTCGTCCTTTGAATTTGAATCTTGCAATACCATACGATGCCATTGCACCCACTAGCAATGAAATAAAGGTGGACAGAAGCCCCACGACGATCGAATTTCGCATTCCAATCCTAAAGCCCGCATTTTTAAGCACAAGCTGATAGCTGCGCAACGTCAGCTGGCTTAACTTGAATGGCTGGCCTGAGAGAATGTGGATATCGCGTCGAAACCCGTTAAGCACCGTAATTGCGATCGGATAGAGCTCTATAGCAAGAATCACAAAGGCCACCACCGCAACAACGAGGTTTATAAGGAACTTTCGCGTTCTTTTTCGTCTTCGACTTCTGCGATCCATCATGCACCTGCCTTTTCTTCGAGCACATCGAGCGACATATTTTTGCGCACGAGGGTAAGCGCGAATACGATCGAAATAATGAGCAGGAATATTGCCATTGCACTGGCCATACCCACTTTCTGATAGCCAAATGCTTGGCGCTGCGTGTAGAGCGAAAAGAGCATGGTAGCAGAGCCTGGCCCTCCTTCGGTCATCACATAGACTTCGCTGAAGACTCTCAGCGCGTCGATGATACGCAGCAGCACCGAGGTAAGAATTGTGGGCATTAAAAGAGGAATGATAACCGACCAAAGCTTTTTCCAAAAACCAGCACCATCTATTTCTGCAGCCTCTAACAGTTCTTGGGGAATCGCGGTCAGCCCTGCATAGAGGAGCATGAACATAAAGGGCCACATGCGCCAAACATCTTGCACGATAATTGCGATATAAGCAGTTGTGGGATTGCCAAGCCACGAAATCTCAGGCGCTCCAAGCTTAATGAGGAGATTGTTGAGCGGGCCATAGCGAGGCTGCAGCATAAATCGCCATGTCATACCAGACAGAATTGGAAGAAAAAACACTGGCAAAAGCAAAAGACTTCGCACAATGCGGGCGCCGAAAAATTCGCGATTCAAGAGTAGCGCAGCGGCGAACCCAAAGAGTAACTCAATCGGAATTGCGATAAAAATAAATCCGAGCTGCAGCTTAAGGCTATTCCAAAACTCTGAGTCTTGAGTCAGCGCAAGGTAATTGCCAAAGCCGACAAAGCGCCGTATTCCTGCTCCTTCGGAGAGCGGCCAATTGTAAGTCGATACCACAAGAGAAAATAGTATAGGAAATATCAAAACCGCAAAAACAATGATAATTGCAGGAGCAAGAAACAGGAAAGGCGCGCGCCCGCGCGCCTTTCCTTCTTTTGTCCGCTTATTTGTTTTACTTGTTGCGTTTTTCTGTTTAATATCCAGCTTTTTTGAGGACATTTTTCGTCTCATCGATTATTTTCTGCATTGCATCATTGCATGGCATTTGTCCTGTGATTCCCATAATCCAGTATTTCTTGACAATATCTTGAACTTCAGCCACTTCATTGAATCGCGGCCGTGCAACTGCGTACTTCATCGATTCTGCGATTGCGGGAAGCCAAGGTTTTGTCTTTGCGAACTGCGGATCAGTGAGCGCATCGGTGCGCGCCGGCACCGTGTTTTTCTCAACAAGCCAACTCGCGATTTCCTTGGAAGCCCACCAATAAACAAATTCTGCTGCAGCATCCTTATTCTTTGTGGCTAGTGGAATGCAGACCGCCCAGGTTCCTCGTATGGAGAATCTGCCACTAGGACCCGCTGGCGGGGCGCTATAGACAATCTTGCCAGAAACGAGCGATTTATCGGGGTCTTCATAGCTTGCAATCTGCGCTGGCCAGTTAAACTGGGTGAATACGCCTTTTGGATCAGTGCAGAACGCTGCCTGTCGCTCGACATGTGCCATGGTCTCAGCGCCTTTTGGCGCAATTTTCATGAGCTTCTTATAGAACTCCATGCCTTCTACAGCCTTTGCCTTATCGACAACCAGCGTCGGCTTGCCATTGATCCAATCGATGAAATGGGTACCGAACGAATACCACATGAAGATCGCTTCACCAAAGACGCCTGCCGGCCCGCCATTAAATGGCCCAAACCCGCCTGAGACAATACCATTGTCGTAGAAATAAGTCCCCATATCGAGCATCTGCTGGAATGTCTGTGGCACACCAAGGTCATAGCCGTATTTAGCCTTAAAATCTGCCTTATACTTCGGATTCTCAATGAGGTCCTTGCGCGTCATCCACACATAGAGGTTGCCATTGATAGGCAGGCCCACGAGCTTGCCATCCCACTGTCCAACCTCGAGCATGGCTGGCGTCACGGTGTTCGGGTCGATTTTCTTGTAGATTTTTCCAGGGCCCCATTGATCGTAGGGCAACATGAGCGAGGCAAAAAGAGGAATATTACCCTCATCGACACAGACAAGATCGTAGTCAGTACGCTCTTTTGTTACGCTCACCGAAGTCTTTGTGAATACCTGCGGTGGCTGCAAAATCTCGATATTCACTTTGATTCCTGTTGCCTTCTCAAATTCAGGGATTTTTTCCATGAGTGTGCGTGGATAGGCATCATCCCAGAACAGCACATTGATAGTCTGGGCGGACACTACGCCCACGAGCGCTATTGCAAACACCATTTCAAGCGCGACTATCAGCATCGGTCTTTTCATAATGGCCTCCTTGGGTGTTTTATTTTCCCAATGAAAGTAAATCATGGAGTATGGCGGTTGTCAAGAAATATTTTCGTTTCTGCTGACTAAAATCCATTTTTTCTGTAGCATCAAAACATTACTATTCCCCGCACAATCAATGGTATGATTGATGGTACAATCGATCGCGTAATTGATCGTGAAATCGATCGCACCGCGCTTCAATTCATCGCGATAGACATGGACGGAAACATTCTCGATGATAGCTACCGCCTCTCTGACCGCGTTGTCGCGGTGCTCGCAACATTGCACACACAAGGCAAAAAGATCATCATTGCAACAGGGCGTATATTTATGGCAGCCCAGCACTATCTTATTGAAAAAATCGAGCCCGATAGGTATGTCTGCACGAATTGCGCTGATATCTTTGAGCCAAAGGGAGTTCAAATCGCTGCGTACCATATTCCCCCGCAAGCAGTACCGGTCCTCATCGAGCTCGGACGCGCACACGAAGTTGTCGCACACGAGGTTCTTATGTGCTGTTACATCAGCGACCAGTGGTTCTATGAAAAACCCTTGCCAGCAGTTGAATTTTACCAAAAGCGAACGGGCATCCAAGGACTGCAACGGAATATTGAGAGTTTTGAAGGCGAGGATATTCTAAAATTTTTGGCTATTGGGCCACATGAAGAGATTCTCGCAATACGCGATGAACTTGGACGCAAAGCACCTACGATGCTCGAAATCATAGCAAATAGCGATTAAGCAAGTCGGGGTGGTAGAATAGGTAGACACCAGGGACTTAAAACCTGACTTTGACAGTTGGCGTTCTAAAATAATGTTATAATCTATTATTCTATAATGACTAGTGAGCATATCTTCTTGATATAGATTGTAGTACATCTCCTAGGTTCTTTGCTTAGTATGGGCAAGTAGATGCCTAATCTCCTGAGCGGTG
>MWDY01000154.1 GCA_002070755.1 Spirochaetes bacterium ADurb.Bin110
AGCAACCGGTTATGGTCTCGATGCCTATCTCCCCTTGGTCTCACAGGCAGTCGGGTTGAGAGCTGGCGATTCGCCGGACTATTATCAGGTCTTTGTCAAGGCAAGCAGAATTCATGGCTATTTGGATATATATCTCAATAGAATGCTCTCCGAACTTATGAAAAATGGTGAAGAGACCTATGTTAGCCTCTCGCATAAGGCGGAGCTTCTAAATCGGACTATTCTTATCTCTATGATTCTTGCGAGCACTATTGCTATAGGGGTCATTCTTTTTGTGACTCAGGCTATCACTGCTCCGCTGCGGAGGCTGGCGAAAGAAGCGGAAAAGCTTGCCAAAGGCGATCTAGACGCAGGCATCGTGGAGGTGCATACCGGCGACGAAGTGGAGACGCTTACTCGTTCTTTTGCGACAATGGCAAAAAGCATCAAGGAATATGTAGAAGGGCTCAAGGAAAAGTCAGAACTCGAAAGACTTTTGCATGAAGAGGAGCTTGCTCTTGTGAGCATGGGTAAAGCACTTCGCGAGGCTCAGTTTCTAAACCTTCAGGAACAGATGAAGCCGCATTTCTTGTTCAATGCCTTGAATACTATTGCCCGTAGCGCGCTTTTAGAAAATGCAGCCAGAACTGAATCGCTTGCTATCTGTCTTGCGACATTATTGCGCGCGACTATAAAGGATAGTGGGGCTCTTTCTACATTAGGAGAGGAAATCGTAATAGCACAGGCCTATCTCGAATTCCAACAGGTGCGTTTTGGAGATAGGCTTCAATGGAATATCGATGTGCCGCAGTCTTTGCGCAAGACGAGGGTTCCTCGTCTGATGATCCAACCGATCGTAGAAAACTCGGTTCGACATGCGCTCGAACCGAAAATCGAAGGCGGCTTCATATCGATTAAGGCACAGAAGCGCAAGGAAGGGCTTGTACTGTGGTTTTTAGATAATGGCATTGGCATGTCAAAAGAACGTCTTGCCGATGTTCGGGCAAAGATTGCAGTTTCCTTGCAGATGCATAGCTTTGAGCAGATTAATCTTCCCCAGATGGTAGAAATCCCTTCCAATGGAGAGAATGATGTCAATGAAGAGGTATTATTAGAAGGACGGAGCATAGGCCTTGCTAATATTGCGACTCGCTTTGGCATTCTCTATGGCGATGGCTGTCGCTTCGAGATAAATTCGAGAAAAGATAAGGGCACTCTTGTGCGAATTACTTTGCCCCTGGGAGAAAACATGAGATGATTCGTATTCTCGTTGCAGACGATGAAGAACTAGAAAGAAAGGCCATGATCCGTATCTTAAATGCCGCACCATCGAATGAGATTCTAGATGTGCTGGAAGCTTCCAATGGGATCGAAGCCCTGGATATTTCGCAATCACAGAAGGTCGACATCGCATTTCTAGATATACATATGCCAGGAATTGATGGACTTAGGGTCGCTGAGAAGCTATCATCTCTTCCTAACCCGCCAATAATTGTAATGGTTACAGCCTATGACTATTTTTCCTATGCCCGCCAAGCCTTGAGATATGGTGTCATAGAATATCTTCTTAAGCCAGCATCGACAGCAGAAGTCTATAATGCGCTTTTTCTAGCGCTTCGTGAGATAAAGGCTCGGAAGGCGGAGGCGCAAAGACAAGAGGAAGCGAAGCGCGTGGCGGCTGGATTAAAAGACTTTCTCCGAGCAAAGGTCTATTCGGCACTACGCGAAAATACAATGGATACGGAGATCGTTCGACAGCTAGTGAATCTGGAAACAGGAAGCGAGACTTGGTTCTGCATAGCTCTTGTCGCAGGAATGAAAAAATTCTTGTCTGGCGATATGTTTTCTCTAGCCTCATGTGAATTCCAGAGAATCTTCCCTGTTCTTGCCGAAAAATTCTTAATATCCGATATTGGGCTTGCTGAATCTAACGCAATGCTTTTCGTCTCACCCAGAGAGCCGAGAATGGAAGTGATGAGAGATGAGCAAATTTTGGATCCAATAATGAATATATTGATCATCATCGCCCATGATATAAAAGATGCTGAGAGCGATGAGAGCTTCCAAGAGCTCTTTTCTAAATATAGACGGCATTTTGAAGATGAAAGTATTGGATGCTTTCTTTGCCGTTGTCGAGATGCAGGAGCTAAGACACTTAGGATAGGTATAAGTGCCGCCGACTATCGTTTGGCATCGACAGCTCTCAGGATGGCTACAACCGCCTTCAATCTTAGCTCTTTAGAGCGGCCAGTCATCGTATTGAACCCGACACAGACCGATGAACTAAAAGTTAAGGACCCTCATACGGTTGCTAGTCTTGCATTGCTTTGGCTTGAAGACCATTTCATGGAGAACATTGGCCTTAAGGATTTGGCCGAGGCCATCAATATTAGCTCTTCTCATCTTTCCCGTTTGCTTATGAAGGAGACCGGAATTAGTTTTGGGGAGATTCTTTCTCGAATCCGGATAGAACGAGCGAAAAGCTTGCTTTTGAATGGTATTTCGGCAAAAGTGGCTTCATTTCTGGTTGGCTTTCGCGATCAAAGTTATTTCACAAAAGTATTTACCAAAATTGAAGGTATCTCACCGTCGCGCTATATCGAACGATTCGAATCCAGATCGAGCTAGGGTCTTCCCAAGCACCATATTGCCAAGAATCGGCATGAAATTACCACACACAAAATGAAGAATAGCTTTCTATAATTACCGGTTGCAGGTATATCTCTAATATCTGCAAAAGAATAGATTCTTAAGGAGGTTTTGCGTATGAAAAAGTTTCGTATTATCGCGCTTGCCTTGTTGCTTATCCTCTTACCGTCGACGCTGTTTGCTCAGGCTAAGCCGATTGTATTGAGGCTTGCCGAGACCCATCCCAAAGGCTATCCCACGGAATTGGGGGATGAGGAATTCGCTCGCCTTGTAAAGGAACGCTCGAATGGACGGATAATAATCGAAGTCTATCCGGGCTCTCAGCTTGGCGAAGAAAAGGCGGTGATCGAACAGGTGCAGTTCGGAGCCATAGATATCACTCGTGTATCTATAAGCCCTGTTTCCGCCTTTGTTCCAAAACTCGATGCATTCCAGATGCCTTACCTTTACAGAGACTCAGATCATATGTGGAAAGTATTGAAGGGCGATATCGGCATGGAGCTCCTTGCAAGCCTTGAACCTTTTGGCTTCATCGGTCTCGGTTGGTTCGAAGCAGGAGCGAGGAGTTTTTACAATAGCAAGAAGCCAGTCTATACGCCTGCGGATCTGAAAGGCATGAAGATCAGGGTACAAGAGAGTGAGCTAATGTTGGGTCTAGTGCGTTCTTTCGGTGCGATACCTACACCAATGCCCTATGGCGAGGTCTATTCTGGTCTGCAGACAGGAGTAGTCGATGGCGCAGAGAATAACCCGCCGTCCTATTATTCTGCAAGCCACTATGAAGTCGCAAAATACTATACTCTAGACGAGCATACGATGGTTCCAGAGATAATCATCGGTTCGAAGATTTCTCTTGGGAGATTGTCGAAAGCAGATCAGGATTTGATTAAGAAGGCAGCAATGGATGCCATTGATTATCAGCGCGCTGAATGGGATGCTTATGTCAAGGTTTCCATGGATAAGGTCAAGGCGGCAGGCTGCACTATCATTCCTATACCCGACAAGACGGAATGGATGAAAGCAGTGGAGCCTATGTACAAGCAGCAAACAAAAGAGATTCAGGATCTCGTCGCAAGAATTCGCGCCGTGAAATAAATACCGAATTCTATTGGCGAGACCGTCGAGATGCACGCAGGGTTGCGTATCTGAATCTGCTGAGTATGAGATGCAGCCTTGTGTGCATTTCGATATAGTTTTCTATGCCTAAAACTGAGGTTCATCATGAAAAAATTCATTGTCTCTGCAGTTACATTTATCCATATCCTATTAATAAATCTCTCTATGATCATGATTGTGGCGATGCTCCTATTAGTATTCGTCAATGTGGTGCTGCGCTATGTATTCAATAGTGGAATCTACTGGTCAGAAGAAGTTGCTCTTGTGCTCGAAGTCTGGTTTATTTTCCTTTCGCTGGGGCTCGGAGTAAAGTATCGCTTACATTTTTCCATAAATCTCGTTAGCCGAGAAAAAATCTCTGCCTCTATAAATCGCGCTCTGGATATGCTCACCGATCTTATCTACATCTTCATTGGCGCGATCATGATCATATATGGAAGCAAGCTTGTGAAGTTCACTCTGAGTTCCATCATGCCCGCAACAATGATGCCCGCCGGAATTCTCTACCTTGTTCTTCCCTTGTCAGGCTTTGTGGCCATTGTCGAAGCGATTTTTCATATTTTCGGATTCACTATGTTCGACGAGAAACTCGAAGCATACTTTTCCGGTAAGGGCGGAAAAATCAGAGACATCATGAGGAGCTAGACCTATGGATGTGACAATTCCCACAATAATTCTTCTAGGCGGATTCGTTCTGTTGCTTTTGTTGAGAGTACCCATTACTTTTTCGCTCGCCACGGCCTCTATCGCGACAGCCATCTATCTGCATATACCGCTCATGGCCATCGTGCAACAGATGGTGCAGGGCGTAAAGTCATTCTCTTTACTTGCCATTCCGTTCTTCATCATCGCTGGCGAGATGATGGCACGGGGAGGCATAGCAGAAAAAATCATAAACCTCGCGAATGTGCTTGTTGGAAGAGTCCGCGGTGGTCTCGGCATGGTCAACGTGGTCGACAGCATGCTATTTGGGGGCATCTCAGGCTCAGCGGTCGCAGATGTCGCTTCGACCGGTGTCATCATCATTCCCATGATGACCAAAAATGGTTATGACAACGATTTTTCAGTTGCGATCACGGTGACGAGTGCAACACAAGGGATCATCATTCCACCGAGCCACAACATGATCATCTATTCGGTGGCGGCAGGCGGCGTGTCGGTAGGAAGGCTTTTCCTTGGAGGGTATATTCCCGGCATTCTGCTTGGTATTTCGCTCGCCATTATTGTGTATATCCTCGCTGTAAAAAGGAATTATCCCAAGGGGAGAAAGTATTCTCTTAAGGAAGGCATCGCAATCGCTATCGATGCTTTTTGGGGATTGTTCGTTGCGATCATCATCATTGTCGGGGTTGTCGCTGGTGTTTTTACGGCAACCGAATCTGCTGCGGTGGCCGCTGTCTATGCATTTATAATTACATTTTTTGTATATAAGCAGATTCCACTCAAAGAATTCAGAGGCATTCTCTATAGTACCCTTAAGACGCTCACCATGGTCATGACTCTCATTGCGACAGCGAGCTCTTTCTCTTGGCTTATGGCCTACTTGCGAATTCCTGCCATGGCTACTGAGCTACTGCTCTCTATTACAGACAATAAGTACATGTTGCTCTTCCTTGTCAATGTACTTCTTCTCTTCCTTGGAATGATTATGGATATGGCTCCGCTCATTCTCATTGTCACGCCAATACTGTATCCTGTATTGATTGGGAAGTTCGGAATGTCGCCCATCCATTTTGGAATAATGTTGATGATCAATCTCGCCATAGGCCTATGTACGCCACCTGTAGGTTCTGCCCTTTTTGTGGGATGTGCAGTTGGCAAGATATCTATAGAAAAGGCTACAAAGGCGATGATTCCATTTTATATTGCTATGGTTGCGACATTGTTCCTTGTGACCTATGTCCCTGAGATCACAATGTTCCTTCCGAACCTTATTATGCCTGGGCAGTAGAAATGGAGAACTTCGGTAAGGCTTTAATAAATATTCAAATATAAGGAGTTGTCGATGTCGTTTGTTGAATCGATGTTCAGTCTGGAAGGCAAGATCGCGGTAGTAACAGGAGGGGGAGGAATGCTCCCATCTTATATTGCGGTCGCCTTTGCCAAGGCCAAGGCAAAAGTAGCTCTCTGGGGTCGTGGAACTCATCATCCCATGGAAGAGGCTGCCAAAACAGTCAGAAAGCAGGCTGGTTTGTCTTCAGATAGCGCTGATGTTATCGGAATCACAGTCGATACTGGCTCTACAGAAGCCTGCGAACAGGCCTTGGAACAGACAATTCAAAGCCTTGGCGTGCCTGATATTCTTCTCAACGGCGTTGGTGGCAATATTGGGAGATCGAAATTTGTCGAATTAAATGAAAAATTGTTCGAGGATGTGCTAAAGCTGAACCTTATGGCAGGGCTTGTGATACCATCGAAAGTCTTTGCGAAGCGATGGATCTCTGAGGGAATAAAAGGCTGTATGATCAACATGACTTCGATGACAAGCTATAAGCCTCTCTCTGATACCTGGGCATATGATGCCGCAAAGGCCGGTGTGCTCAATCTTACCCAAGGACTCGCAAAGGAGTTTGCTCCTTATGGAATTCGGGTCAATGCTGTTGCACCAGGGTTTTTTGTTGGCAATCAGAACCGTGCGCTTCTCATCGATGAAAAAACAGGCGATCTCACGCCGAGAGGGAGAGCGATCATTGCACGTACACCTTTCGGTCGTTTTGGAGAATACGAAGAGCTTTGGGGCACCGCGCTTTACTTAGCGAGTTCGAAGGCATCTGGCTTTGTAACTGGAGTTAGCATTCCCATCGATGGAGGATTCCTCATCGATAACATCTAAATTAGCGATATCTTGATTTATCATATCCAAATCAACCATATTCCAATCGACGATATCGAAAGGGGAGTCATATGGCTAATTTTCTCGAAGATTACTTTTTATTGAAGAATGAAACTGCAAAGCGGCTATTTTTCGAAATTGCGAAAGATTTGCCTATCTTCGATTATCATTGCCACTTGTCACCAAAGGCCATAGCCGAAGATAAGCCTTTTGATGATATAGCCAAGATTTGGCTAGAAGGCGATCACTATAAATGGCGCATCATGAGAGCGAATGGCGCGCCTGAGTCGCTTTGTGCAGGTCCTGGAGCCTGGGACGAGAAATTCCTTGGCTATGCGAGCGCTCTCACAAAAGCCGCGGGTAATCCTCTTGTGCAATGGTCTCATCTCGAGCTCAAAAGAATATTTGGTATCGAGGAAGTGCTTACTCCACAGAATGCATTGAGCATAAGAGAGAAAGCCAATTTTATCCTAGCCGAGAAAAGAATGAGTCCCCGTTCTCTTCTAGAGCAATTTAAGGTTAGCGTATTGTGCACAACAGACGATCCTGTAGACAGTCTAGCTTGGCATAGAGCAATTGCTGAGGAACAACGGTTGGGCTCTTCATTCACAACAAAAGTATTGCCTGCCTTTCGACCCGACAAGGCCATGAAAACCGAGGATATAAGCGCTTGGAATGCCTATATCGATTTGCTTGGCGAGGCAGCTGGTATAGAAATTGAGTCCTTTGCCAGCCTTGCTGATGCTTTGGCCAGTCGCCATGCTTATTTCCACTCGATGGGGAGCAGGCTGTCGGATCATGCTCTTCTTGTGCCACCCTTTATACAAGCCTCCGATGCCGAGCTCGATTCCATTGTAAGAAAAGGTCGCAGTGGCGAAGAGTTATGGCCAATAGAGCGAGAAAAGCTCGATACTGCTCTCCTTTTGCACTTTGGACGACTCAATGCACAAAAAGGATGGACAATGCAGCTCCATATAGGAGCGCTCAGAAATGTAAATCCTGGATTATTTAGGGCGTTTGGCCCTGATGTAGGCGGAGATTGTAGTTCCGATGCGCCAATTATCGTCGCCCTTGCCTCTTTGCTTGGGGCATTAGAAAAAGAGGGGAATCTTCCGAAGACCATTCTCTATACCCTCGACCCTTCTAAGCATAATCCTCTAGCTACACTTGCAGGGAGCTTTGCTGGTACCGCTCCAGATATAAGCTCGCCACAGGTCGCCGGAAAGGTTCAGCTTGGCGCAGCTTGGTGGTTCAATGACCAGAAGGATGGAATGGAACGGCACATGAGAGAGTATGCCGGAGTTGGATTATTGGGCGCATGGGTGGGAATGCTAACGGATTCTAGATCCTTTATGTCTTTTCCAAGACACGAATACTTTCGCCGTCTTCTATGCAATATCGTAGGAGAATGGGTCGAAGCTGGAGAGCTTCCGGACATCCCTCTCTACACAGAACAGCTTGTGCGCGGTATCTGTTGGGAAAACGCACGTTGTTATTTTGGGATGCTTTGATTTTAACACAAAAAATCTGATGAATGAAAATCGAAGGGGCGGCTCAGGTAAATCTTGGGCAACCCCTTTTCATTTTTAAGCCTTTATTTTGTATTCTTAACCGCGATCTGTTAGTTCAATCCTCTAAGATTACTTCTCTGTTTCGGTCATACCGGATATGAACTGCTTCTGCATAAGCACTACAACTATGACTGGCGGAAGCATTGCGAGCATCGTCGTTGCCATCACTATTTGCCATTCTATCTGGACATCTGCGCCAGACATCATTCGGTTGATGCCTATTAGCAATGTATAGAATTCCGGCTTAGTTGTAATTAGCAATGGCCACAAGTATTGATTCCATCCATAAATAAACTGGATCACGAACATTGAGGCGATTGGCGTGCGTGTCATCGGGGCGAGAATATGTCTGAAGAATTGCATTGGGGTTGCGCCGTCTATCTGCGATGCTTCGGCTATTTCTCTGGGTACTGACATAAAGAATTGCCTGAATAAGAATACAGCTGTCGCCGAAACGATCATGGGCAGGATTAGGCCTGCATAACTATTCAATAATCCTAGATCTGCAATTACCTTGTAGGTAGGCATAATACGTACTTCGACCGGCAACATCAGAGTGATAAAAATGCTCCAGAAGCAAAAGCCTCTCAGTGGAAAATCGAAAAACACAATTGCAAAGGCCGCCAAAAGAGAAATCAATATCTTGCCTATAGATATACCAAGCGCCATTATGAGCGAATTCTTAAGCATAATAGAAACTGGCGTACCCATGTTCTGGGTACCATGCAGTATAGCCTGGCGGTAATTCTCGATTAGATGAGATCCTATACTTAGGGGCATAGGCGCTGCTTGTATATCGGCGTTGGTGTGAGACGAGGCTGAAAAAATGAAATATATCGGAAATATGATAATTGCTATTCCAATCCATAGGATTATATGCGGGTAAAGGCTGCGAATTACCTTTGCCCTGTGAGCGGCTTTATTGATTTTCTGCTGTTTTTTCATTGGTGTTTCCCCTTCGCTTCAGTATGTGACTCGCCGCTCTATGAAGCGGAACTGGAATACCGTCAGAACAATGACCATTATCATTAGGATAACCGATTGTGCAGAAGAGCTTCCTAAGTCAAGATTGATAACGCCATCTCGCCAAACCTTGTATACGAGTATGGCAGTGGATTTCCCTGGAGCTCCTGATGTGATGGAATGCACGATAGGGAAGGTCTCGAAGAATCCATATACCAAGTCCATAACCAAAAGGTAGAATGTAGTTGGCGAAAGAAGAGGGAATATAATTTTCCAGAATCTCTTGGTAGGCCCCGCACCGTCTATCTCAGCAGCTTCGACCAGAGTTGCGGGAACGCTTTGAAGACCTGCAAGGAAAAATACAAAATTATAGGCTAGCTGCTTCCAGGTAGCGGCCATAGTGAGCAAGAGGAAAGCTTGATTAAAGTTCAATAGATATTGCCAGTTGACATTAAAAGTATGCTTAAGCACATATGCAATAACGCCTACATTGGGGTTGAACATGAAAAGCCATATGACTCCGGCGACGAGAGTAGATACAGCATATGGCCAGATTAGCATTGTCTTATAGAAAGAAGCGAATCTGATTTTCTTATTTGCTTGGATCGCGAGAAAAAGAGAAATAACCATCGAGCTTAAGGTTATGAAGAGCGCAAATGCCGTCGATACCCAGAAAGATTGCCAATAATCGGGATCAACAAGCAGTTTTGAATAATTCTCAAAGCCCACAAAAATCATTTTGCCGCCGAAGGGATCTTGTAGATAGAAGGATTGCAAAATGGCCTGAGCTGAAGGCCAGAAGAAAAATAGAAAAACGATTACCATCTGTGGCAGCACGAGAAGATAGGGCAATATTGAAGCTTTGAACTCATACTGTTTAGACATAGCAGTTCCTGAAGAAAAGTTAGATTATTATACTAAAACGCAAAAATGTTGTATAGCGCGCATTCATTTCATATTCCTGCGCTAAAAAAGGCCGCCGACCGGCGGCCTTTTTGTTACAAAAATAGCTCTTTCTTGCCTGCTCCGAGACTTCGAAAGTTCACAGAGCGGAACTGGTCATTTACTTATTTAGCCTCTCAAACTCGCGCAATTGTTTGTTTCCTTCGCGTACCATCTTATCGAGGCCGTCTTTTACCGAGATCTTTCCAGAGAGGATTTCTTCCCATACCTGGTCTTCGATTTCGCGAATTATGGGCATATTACCAAAGCGAATACCCATTGAGTTCGGGGTAGGCGTTTTGTTTGTAAGCTGTTTGATAGCTACTTCGAGCCCAGGGTTGGTGACATAGTAACCTTGAGATTTTGTAAGCTCATAGGCAGCTTGGGTAACAGGCAGATAGCCAGTTTCTTTGTGCCAGAGAGCTTGAATTTCAGGTTTAGAGATGAAATTGAAGAATTCGGCGACCCCCTTGTATTCAGCCGCCGGTCTGCCATTGAATACCCAGAGAGAAGCACCGCCGATGCAGGAATTTTGTGGAACACCAGGTACATCGGGGTAATAGGGCAAGCGCGCAACACCAAAGTCGAACTTGCAGGTTGCCTTCATATTTCCATATCCGCCGATCGACTCGAAGTGTAGTCCCACTCGACCAGAGGTGAAGAGTGGATTGGCTTTGTTTTCGCGGCCACCATAGATGAATACGCCAGTCTTGGAGAGATCGTATATATTTTGGAAATGCCGAACGACTACTGGACTATTGAATACAAGCTGTGTGTCGAGGCCATCGAATCCATTGCTTCTGGTGCCAAATGGAATATTATGCCAGGCACAGAAATTCTCTAGCTGAATCCAGCTTATCCAGTTGGTTGTAAAGCCACCTTCCATGCCAGAAGCCTTTAGTTTCTTTGCGACATCGAAGAATTCAGGCCATGTGACGGGCGGCTTTTCAGGATCAAGTCCAGCTTTTCGGAATGCATCCTTATTGTAATACATAACTGCAGTAGAACTGTTGAATGGCATCGAAATCATTCTGCCATCAGAAGTAGAATAATAGGATTTAATAGCTGGTATATAGATATCGGAGCTCCACTTCATGTTATTCTCAGCCATAAGCTGATAGACAGGTTTGATGGCATTCTTGGCCGCCATCATCGTGGCAGTTCCGACTTCATAGACCTGAATGATCGCAGGCGCTTGCCCAGCGCGGAAGGCAGCAATACCAGCATTCATTGTGTCCACATAAGATCCCTTATAAACGGGAACTACTTTGAATTCCTTTTGACTTGCATTGAACTGATCGCTGATGATTTGCACCATTTCGCCATTATGACCAGCCATTGCATGCCAAAATTCGACCGTTGTCTGGGCATAGGCACCGATAGCCATGAGCAGAACGGCTATCAGCAAAACGACTCTTTTCATCACTCTGCCTCCAGGATTATTATGGATTACCGGATCAGCCTCCGGATTCTTTACGAGAAATAGTATATTATAGTTTTTCTGAGCACGCAATAGAAAGCCAAATCAAAAGTCCTCTAAAAACTCTTGTTGACTAATTCCAGGGCTTTATCCGGGAAATCGGTGATAAGCCCGGTCGCACCCCAATTGAGAAGGGTTTTCATCCTCGAAGCATCATTTACAGTCCATGGAAGCACACCAAAACCAGCGGATCTTAGTGCTTTAACTGTTGCTCCATCGAGATATTTTTCGTTCGGATTTAGAGCCACTGCTCCGATATCTCTCAATATTTGAATTGGATCTGAGAGCGGTTTATCGATTAGAGCAGCAACGGCTATCTCTGGGATAGCCTTCTTCATTCGCTTTAAGTAATCATGATTGAAAGACGAAATCAAAACCGAAGGAACCATGTCGAGCTCTTTTATCAGCTCAGCAGTTCTCTCGACAATCCAAGCATCGCAAGCAAATCCAGTTGCGTCTTTGATTTCGATGTTGACTCGCCATCCTAAACGCTTCGTCAACTCGAGCGCTTCGCGCAGGGTGGGAATTTTAATATCTTTAAAAGATGCAAGTTCAGAGGTTTTTACTCTTCCAACAGCAATTTGCATAAAAGGATCTGTCTGGGCGTACCATGAGCCAGCATCGAGGGATTTGAGTTCTGCAAGTGTGAAATCGTAAACGGTCCATGGAGAACGAGATGGAAAGCGAGTCTTAGCATCTGTCGTGCGTGGAAGTGTGTTGTCGTGCAGAACGACCAATACGCCATCGCTCGATGCTGCAACATCGAGCTCCCACATATCGGCACCCGCATCAAAACCTTTCTGTGCTGCGAGAAGCGTATTCTCTGGAGCAATACTTCTAAAACCACGATGAGCAACGACGAGAGGACGATTAGACTGCATGATGAGTTTCTCCATAGATATATTCTCAGGAATGTCCTGACCGAAGAGCACAAGGCCTGCGGCCATAAGAAAGAAGATCTTCAGCGCCTTATGGCGCAGTCGGTAAAAGGATTCCATATTCATTTTATTAATCATAAGGCTTTAGCAGAATTCAGACAAGTAAAGCTATAGCGAAAAGAGCTTAATTATAATGCCTTGTTTTGCGTCACTTATCTTATGCTAAAAGCTGAGCACATTTCAGCGTGCTCATATTTCAGTAAGCTAAAGAGAGCTTGTCCATATTTGCTATCGATAATAGGATGCTAGCGGAGAATACTATGGTTGCAGGCGATGGAAATGGCGGACGCAAATGGATAGAAATATCCACTCGGAAAGTCTATGAATGCAATGTGTTCAGCGTATTGGAGAGGGAAAGCCAAGGCCCCGATGGACGAATAGGCCGTTTTTCTTTGATGAGAGCCCAAGATTGGGCAGTAATTGTTCCATATGTGCGAACAGATGCCGGCACTTCGTTTCTAATGGTGCGCCAGTATCGCCATGGAGCGGAGGAGCTTAGCCTGGAATTTCCAGGCGGTGTGGTGGAGCATGGAGAAGAACCTTCTCATGCAGCAGCTAGAGAGCTTGCGGAAGAGACTGGTTGGGTTTCAGATCGGATTCTCCATGCAGGTACCGTATTTCCAAATCCCGCCATTCAGGACAATCATTTCCATGTTTTTGTGGCGCTGGATGCAAAACCTGCAGTGGACCGGCACCTCGATCAAAATGAAATCATCGATGCTTACCTTGTATCTGCGGATGAAGTGCGAAGTCGTATTGGGGAAGGGGAATTAAAGCATGCTCTAATGGTAACAGCTTTGTACCTCGCGGATAGACTTGTAGGTTCTCTTAAGGCCTAAGCTAGAGTATAAGTTCTAGCTTATAGGTTGTATATATCGTTCCCATTTGAGTCGATAGCTACAATTATGGGCAGTCTATCTAGTACTGCGATGCGAACTGCCTCCATTCCGAGATCTTCGAACTGAATTGTATCTAGCGTACGTAAGTGACGCTCGGCATTGAGCGCAGCAGCGCCTCCGATGGCAGCGCAGTATACGCCTCTATGAGTGGCTATAGCTCTACGCGCTTCATCACTGCGACTTCCCTTTGCGATTGTAACTATCGAAGCACCGGCTTTCATAAAGGCTTCAAGATAGCTATCCATCCTCGAAGCAGAAGTAGGACCAAAGGCTCCAGTGCTAGCTCCTTGCTTAGCCTCTGTTGGCCCAGCATAGAATATAGGTAATCCGATAAACCAATCGGGTAGTTTCTTGTCCGACTCGAGCATGCGAAGAAGGCGCGCATGAGCCATATCTCGAGCCAAGAGCACAGGCCCCGAGATGAGCGCCATCGAAGCCGCTTGCAATGACCTTAATTTAGAAAGCCAGCTATTATTTGTTTGCGATATTTCGATTATCTCAGCCTTGGCTGTTGTTTGCCGAATAATCTCTTGAATCTTCTTTTCAAAGCATTGCAGTGGAGGGGAAAGTCTCTCGATATACCATCCTGAGCTATCGGCAAATACAGAGACATGCCGATTTGCTGCACAGGACACTGCGATTGCCAAGGGTAGATTTGCTGCATGCCGCGATAATCTTATAGCTCTTGTGGAGACAGCAAAATGAGAACCTCCCCACTGAGCTCCAAATCCACTATTTTTGGCTATTGTTAGCATTTTCTTTTCCCAGAGCATATCTCTTATGGGCATACCATCGCCTTGAGCAGAGATAGGAAGCTCATCAAGAAGACCTATGGACGCGAGTTCTGCGGCATACAGAGATTGTGAAGGATTTGTACCGCCTACGACCATGGCTATCGCATAAGGAGGGCAACCAGAAGGTCCCAATGCCTTGATACGAGATTGCAGCATTTCTTCCAGCTTATCTTCTTTTAGAATAGCAGGGCTTTCAATGCTGATCGATGTGCGAGAAGCTGAACCACCTCCCTTGGCAATAAAGGAGAGTTTGAGCACTTTTCCTTTTATGGAACGGATTTGGGTGCCTGCAGGCAAATTGTCCTTTGTATTGCATTCTTCTATCATGTTAATTGGGCCCATCTGAGAATTGCGCAATTTCTCCTGCGTCCAAGCTTTTTCCGTGCCTTGAACAAGTAATTCTTCTAAGCCGATATTTTTTTCGATTTCTACCTGGTCACCGCGCCATCCATAGATAAGCGCAGTTCCAGTATCTTGGCATATCGGGTATCTTCCTTTTCCGGAAATCAGTGCATTCTCTAGAAGACAAGCTGCTACAAATCGTTCTCGCTCGCTGGCTGCATGATCTTCGATTATTTTTACAAAAGCATCATACTGCGTTTTCGGCATAAGGTAAGCTATTTTAGTAAATGCGATTCGGGCGCACTCGCGAATCGCATCGGCTCGAAGAACCAAATGGCCATTCTTTTCCACAGGAGGGGGCAGATCCATAGTTTCGAAATCGGATAAGTTTCCAAAGTAAATAAGATCATCAAGACTGAAATGAGCCACTATTTTTCCTCCTTCTGCTGATTCTGCTAGCCATAGATACAGCTTAGAGATTAAATGCCAAGCTAGCGCCTATGCACAATGCGCACCGGTGCACGTCCTACAGTTATTGCCTTAGCTGGGCAAACCTCATGGCAGCAAAAACAGGTGATGCAGAGCTTGTCATTGATTCTGATGATGTTTGAGCCATTTTTTCTATCGAGCACCAGCACCTTTGCTGGACATATCGTGATGCATGCACTACACCCTATGCATTTATTCTTATGAAATATTGGCCTAAGGTGTATAAGCTTAGCAGCAAAAGAACGAAGACCCCTTGGTATTGAACTAAGCCTCCTGCCAAGCTTGCTTGTGTAAGGAAGCCGCTTAAAACCGCTATGTTCTACTTCTGAAACTCTTAATGGGTAGGTTGATGGCTCTGGAACATTTACGCTTCCAAGTGTTCTCTGCATGGAATCTAGAATATATGATATATTTTTAGGATCATAACCCACACACTGAGACGCGATCCAGTCCAGCTTTGCAACACTCATAGATGCAAGTACAATGCCAAGCGAGTAGGGCGTTCCCGAACCAGGGCCTTGCCCATCCATAGCGATGATTGCATCCATAAAAGTAAAACAATTAGGAATAGACAAAGCCAGATCCACAAGCATCTCACCAAAATCGATGACAGCAGGATATTGAAGATGCATTGCGCTCTTCGCTGTCCCAGGGATAAGTCCAAAGAGGTTTTTGATTGCACCAGTATATGTCGTAAGACTGTGATTCTTCAGCTTTGGAAGATTTATGACTAAATCAACCTTCTCGAGTAGAGCCGTGAGTGGGATGTTTTTTAACTTTTTGCCATCTACGACAGGATGAGGAGAAACCTCGCGAAAATCCACCCATGTGCCGCCGCTCTCTTGGACCGCGTCATAAATTCCAGAAGTCTTTGCAGCCAGCATGACAGGCTGCCATCCTGGGGAATCGCCCACCAAGACCTCTTTTGCGCCTCTAGACTTCACAAATCGAATGACTGCCTCGACAAAAGCAGGATTGGTTGTAACGGCCTTAGAGGCTGGTGATGCATTTAGAACATTCGGCTTTATGAGGATAGTTTTGCCTTTTATATCAGGGAAGCCTGCGATCTCTGCACATGTCTCAATCGCTTTATCCAGTTTCTTGGCTTCATAGTTCTCACATCTTATTAGTGCAACATCGGCTCTTTCTGAGTTCATGCAATATCCCAAGACCAGAGTATAGATAAAGCACAAGCTTCTATCAAGGCAAATCGATTCGAAAAATCGCACTTGCCTAATTCAATTGAATGCCCTTATAATATTTGATCATCATAGCGAGAGGTTCTGGATCAGAATGCGAATAAAGCTGGATCAAAGCGACTGGGTATACTATATCGGACGGGGATCGAATTTAGGAAAGCTGACGTTTTCTGTTGGATGTATGCTTATGCTGCTTGGGTCTAGCTTCAGACCAGCTCCAGGACCTATGACTGCGCGCGGAGGCTCCGACGTCAGCGACTTTGCAAAAAGCAATGAGATTGCTATGCCAGAACCAGAAGATAAATTGGTCAAGTATTCTGTCTATGAAGTCAAGAAAGGCGATACACTCTCGGAGATAGCGGAGCATTTTGATCTGACTCTAGATACACTGATCAGTATAAATAATTTCAAATCAGCCAAATCACTAAAGCCAGGCCAGCTACTCAAGATACCTAGCGAATCTGGCATAATCTATGTCGCCTCAAAGCCGACAACAATCCAGGAAATTGCGGAATCATATAATATCAATATCGATCGTCTCATAGATACAAATGGTCTGCTTTCAGAGACGATTTCAGCAGGTAAGCCTATATTTCTTCCAGATGTCAAACTGCCCGCTGCCACATTGCGAGAAATTGCGGGTACACTCTTCCAATGGCCAGTGAGAGGTCGTATCACCTCCTGGTTTGGCTGGCGCAAAGACCCCTTTACAGGAAGAAGATCGTTCCACAACGCTGTAGATATAGCAGCGCCCTATGGTTCGCTAATAGCCGCGCCAATGGAAGGTAAGATAGTCGAAACAGGCTATTCGCCAATCCTTGGTAAATATGTAATGATGTCCCATTCTGGCGGGTGGAAGACATTATATGGCCATATGTCCGAAATCCTGGTTCAGGAAGGCCAGTACGTCTCCCAAGGTCGGACTCTCGGTAGGATTGGCACAACTGGGTATAGTACAGGTCCTCATGTGCACTTTGAGGTTATAAAGAATGGGGTTCTAGTCAATCCAATGAATTACCTGCCTTGATATCCTCATGCTCTCGAAAAGAGACACATCGAAGCCTTGGGAGCGTCTTATTTGACGCATATAGAAATATCTGATACATTGTTTCATCATGATGATCATAAAGGGAATAGGTGTTTCCCCTGGTGTAGCAATTGCCCCTGCCTTTGTGTATATAGATGATTCTGGCATAATACCTCAGTATCCTATATCTATTGAGGATGTGCAGAGCGAAATGGCTCGTCTCCATGAAGCATCGTTGCTAGCCAAAAAGGAAATAGAAGCGCTGAGAGATCGAGCAAAGAATGAAGCAGGCGAAGAACAAGCAGCCATTTTCGACGCGCATCTCATGATGCTGGACGATCCCGAACTGCTCGAGCAAATAGAGCTATCGCTCAAAGAAAAGCAGTTCAACGTCGAAACGGCCGTTCTCTCTTTTGAGAGCGAGATGGTCAATAAGCTTTCTTCATCGCAGGATCCACTTAAGCAGGAAAAAGTATCCGATATTCACGATGTTGTTAGGCGCTTGCTAGGTCATCTTCTAAAAAAAGAGAGGATTTCGCTTTCCGATATCCAGACCGAGATAATTCTCATTGCCAAAGACCTCTTGCCTTCGGAAATGGTGATGATGTCGCGCAGCATGGTTCGCGGCATAGTCACAGAGACAGGAAGCCGGACCAGTCATGCGGCTATTCTGGCAAGAGCCTTCGAAATACCCGCTGTCCTAGGTGTAGGTCCAGGCTTTGTTCAGCAAATAAAACAAGGCCAATCGATCTATGTCGATGGCGACAATGGAACCGTTGTTATTGAGCCTGATGATTCGATTATTCAGAGCGAGAAAGCTGCGCGCACTGCTCGTCTAAAGCAGGAAAAAGAGAATAAAGAACTAAGAGATATTCCAGCGCATACGAAAGATGGTACGGGCATCATGCTCCTAGCTAACATCGGAATGCCTGAAGAAGTCGCAAATGCTATTGAGTATGGCGCCGAGGGAATTGGACTGTTTCGCTCTGAATTCTTCTTTCTTGGTGGGCAAGTACCAGGAGAAGAAGAACAGTACAATGCTTATGCCCAGGTGGCAAGATCCATGCATGGTAAGCCCGTTACTATTCGTACGCTCGATATAGGTGGAGACAAAGTATTGCCAGAACTTGGAGTTATAGGCGAAAAGAATCCTCTGCTGGGATGGAGGGCTATACGTTTTTGTCTTGAAAAGACCGATCTCTTCAAAACACAG
>MWDY01000155.1 GCA_002070755.1 Spirochaetes bacterium ADurb.Bin110
TCGTTGTTGAAATTGGCTTTCGTGTTGTCGGCATTAAAAACATACACGCCCTGCTCCATCAGCATAGAAAGGAACATCCTGGTAAGAGTGTAGGCCTTATAGGTTGCCGTCGTATTGTCTGCAGCTATACCTATTGCTCCTGTCTTGTTTTGGATTGTTTCGGCCGTGCTGATTAGCTCGGATAGCGATTCGGGCAGTTTTGTAATTCCGGCTTTAGAAAACAAGTCCATATTGCAGTACATAATAATAGGATGGACATCTAGCGGGATAGCGTATAATTTGTTGTTTATTTTGCAGTTATTTAAAGGAGCTTCTTCGAATGTAGATAGATCGATACCCGCTTTTTGAACATAAGTATCGAGAGGAAGCAATACACCGCTAGGAACGAATGTGCTCAGGCGATCTTGGTGCATGACGACGACATCCGGTGCGGTTTTGGCAGCAAGGGCCGCGGTTAGCTTTGTATAGTAATCATCGAACTTGACTGTATCGGTCTTCATTACTATCTCATTCTGAGATGCATTGAATTCCTTGACCATTGCATCGAAGAATTCACCATCTCCTCCTGTAAAAAGAGACCAGAATGTGATTTCCAACGGCTTTTGTCCACTTTGGGCGGTGACGGCTGTAGTGCCTACTAGCAAGAGCAATGTAATTGCCAGACCTGCTATTTTTTTCATAAAAACCTCCTCAAATTTGAACCTTAAGGTTCATGCACTAGCGTTGTTTCCCGATATACAATTCGGGATTCCAATACTTTTTTTGTATATGGAGCCTTGGGATTTTCAATGTGATCGAGCAAAGCCCTGAAAGCCATATTTCCCATTGTCTTTTTGGGTATGCTCACAGAACTCAGGCTGAGATACAAATATTTCGAAAAATTGAGATCGTCAAAGCCTATTACTTCAACTTCTTTGGGGACTTTTATGCCATTTTCTTTAAGTGCTCTTAAGGCACCGAGTGCAAGCAGATCGTTGAATGCAAAGATTGCTGATATATGTTTTTCACTTCTTATCAATGAACTGACTTCGTGGTATCCATCTTCCAAATGCCCTTTTGTTTCAATTATCATATCTTCTTTTAGAGGCGTATTGGTTTCGATATGGGCATCCCTAAAGGCAGCCATTCTGTCCACAGAACTACTTACACAAGAAGGGCCAGCAAGGTGAACAATATCTCTATGGCCATTTTTTATAAAATAAAGCGTTGCTTCTTTTGCTTTTTCATATTCATCGGATATGACCGAATGATCTTCCAAGCCAGGAAGCCATCTGCCAACTATAATATAGGGTATGCTTAGAGACTTTAGATAATCGCAGTTGCCGTATTGCTGCAAAACCGGCATTAAAAGAAGACCATCGACCTGTTTTCCTAAGAGGATTTTGATTGCTTCTCGTTCGCGCTCAGGCGATTCTTCGGTATTAGTCAATAGTATATGGTATCCAAATTGCCTTGCGGTATTCTCTATTCCCAGAATTACTTCAGCAAAGAAGGGATTCGAAGAATCCGCGGAGATTACTCCGATTGTATTTGTTTTTCCTGTCCTCAAACTCTTAGCAACATTGTTGTTGACATATCCAAGTTCTGATGCGAGAGTTCGAATCTTTTCCTTAGTCTTAGGGTTTACATCGCTCTTGTCGCGCAATGCTCGAGAGACAGTATTGATTGAATATCCACTTGCAGCAGCGAGCTGCTTCAAAGAAGCTGCCATAATATTAACGTTAATGTAAACCCACAATGCAAATCTGTCAATATTAAATATTTAGATATTATTTTTCCGTTATTTTAGAAAATCAATAGAATATTGTGGCATTATGAGTCATTTTCCCTAGATAAATTCATGATAGATTATGATAACGTTAATATTCGCTGTTTCTTTGACGATATGATTTATTATGATTTTGCTTTGTCGATGATTATTTCCTCTAGCCTTCCCTCGTCCAACTCGAGCAGCTCCCAGGCTAGGTCCAAATACTCAGCTGTAAAGCGATGGCGAAAATAGGCTGGGTTGGGGGGCTTCATATAGATCCGAACTCGATCGAGGCCATCGGCGTCTTTCAAGAGAGCAGGCAAGGAGCCTGGAGGGAAGGGCAGTGTCGGGTCGGGCTTCGAATGCGCTTCTATTGCGTCGGCGATTGCGGTCCATTCCGGCTCGGGAAGTCTAAAGCCTAGGAGGTATCGTTCGGCGATAGGTCGCTTTGTGTTTTTAGCCCAGAGCCCATGTTCCATGCAAAAGCCATCGTGTTTGCGAGCAAGGTCGTGTATGAGGGCTGCCGCCATTAGATCGCGATATAGAGTTGGAGAGCCAAACAAGCCTTCTTGTTTAGCACGCAGGTATAGCTCGTCGGCTAGGATCATGACTCTAAGGGTATGCATTTTGCCGTGAAGGCTGCTTGGGTGGTCGAACCAACTCGGATCTATGCGAAAGTTCTTTGGCAGAGTCCACTCTTGGGTGAGTTGTTCCATATAGAACATGATAGCATAAATTTTTGACAGTTGCTGCAGCGGCTTTTGTTGTCTGGCGATTTGGGTTTGGATATTGTTTTTTGGGTAGCCTGGTTTTAAGTCGATTGGGTCTTTGTATCTTGATCTCTATAAGTTTGATCGCGGCTTGTGGAGTCAGGAATTAGGTTGCGCAGCTCTTCGGCTATGGCATAGGCGCAGTCGCCAATCTTCTCCACATGGCGGATTAGGTCGATATAGAGAAGCTCGGCTCTGACATTTGCACCGCGATCGAGGCGCTGTCGGGCGAGTTTTTTGAGGCGTCTCTTATAGTCGTCTATTCTATCTTCCATCTCCGAGGCGATTTTAAGCTCTTCCTGGGTGATTCCGACATTGAGTCGCTCTGCGACGAAATCGAGAAACTCGTCAACGAGCTCTCCAAAAGGATCGAGCGCTTTTACCGATTCAGGATCGAATTCCAATTTTTTGTCGTGCTTTTTCTTTATCATGAATGCGATGCTTAGGCATTCATCTGTCATGTTTTCCAGTTCGGACACAATGCGCAGCTTGATATTTACTCGTTCGCGCGTGCGCTCCGAGAGATCCATGCCCGTAATGGAAAGAAGGTACTTCGTCAGCCCTTCGTGCATGGAGTCCGCATAGTTCTCTTTTGCTATGAACCATTCGATTTCGGCATCTAGGTCGATATTGGCGGTATTCGCGGCATTGGCGTTCGCTTTTGAGTCATTTGAGTCATCGTTTATTTCTCTGGCGAATAGCGATCGACTCCTGTCGAACATTGTGCGCGCGAGGGTGGCCATGTCCGCAATTTCCTTGCGGGCGCGGATGAGCGAAAGTTCGGGCGTGGCCATGAGGGTCTTGGGCAAATA
>MWDY01000156.1 GCA_002070755.1 Spirochaetes bacterium ADurb.Bin110
CATCATTGCTTCCTTAGCTAAGGCTCATCTTACTCTATAAGCCGTTGAAGTCAATGACGCTGATGGTCTGCGCTACGTTTTGCAGCATTCTAGAGCCAGTCCGCGATTCCGTTCAATTTTGCGCTTCTATTGCGGAAAATTACATAAAATCGGCATATATTATGCTGAAAAATATAATAATTCAGCAACATAGTTGCGAATTTTGTAAAGTCATTGTATACTGCTTTTATGGAATATGCTCGAAAACTCGATCTTATGAGGGAACGAAAATCTCTCTTTCTCTTCGGACCGCGCCTGACTGGCAAAACCTATCTTTTGAAGAAGACATTTCCAGAGGCGAGATATTACGATCTATTACGCTCAGACACTTTCCTTAGGCTCTCGGTGAGGCCTTCCATACTGCGGGAAGAGCTTGCAATGCTGCCGCCAGGAACCACCGTGATCATCGATGAAGTGCAAAAACTTCCTATCTTGCTCGATGAAATACATTCACTCATCGAAGACAAACATCTTCGCTTCATTCTAACTGGGTCGAGTGCAAGAAAATTGCGCAGAGCTGGCATCAATCTGCTTGGCGGTAGGGCACGAGTGCTCAGGCTTCATCCTTTGGTTTCTTCTGAGATTGGCGCCTATGACTTAGAGCGCATACTCACCTATGGGAGTCTCCCCGCTATCTACGATTCCGATGAGCCATGGCAAGACCTCAAAGCATATTCCGGAACCTATCTTAAGGAAGAAATAGCCGCGGAAGGCGCAGCGCGAAGGCTCGACGCTTTTTCAAGATTCTTGCACATTGCAGCGCTCTATTCGGGAAAGCAGGTGAATTTTGAAGCCTGGAGTTCGGATGCCGCGGTTCCGGCTCGCACGGTGCGGGAATATTTCTCGGTCCTCAGCGATACACTCATTGGCGAAATGCTCGAACCATGGAAGGGCGGTAAGAAGCGTAAACCAGCCTCGACCGGGAAGTGCTATTTCTTCGATATCGGAGTGAGGAATGCGCTTGCAGGAATTCAATCGATTGCTCCAGGCACCGATGAATACGGTAATGTATTCGAGCATTTCATCTATGAAGAGCTTCGCGCATGGCTCGATTACCATCGCGATGATAGGCCGCTGACCTTCTGGAGAACGCAAGACAAAAAAGAAGTTGATTTCATCGTTGGAGACGAAATCGCCATTGAAGTCAAAGCGGCTGAATTACCACAGCACCGCCATCTCAAAGGGCTCATCACTATTGCAGATGAAGGCACCTTCAAACATCGCATTCTTGTCTGTCAAGCTCCGGAGCCGCGCCTTTCAGAAGGTATCGAAATCCTTCCAGTCAAGGTATTCCTGGAAGCGCTTTGGGCAGATACCCTTATCGAATAGAAAATAAAATCCTTTATTCCTTACCACAGAATACAAAGAACTTCTTTACATTAGCACTTACAAATTGAATGAGCAAATCACTGCGCCCAATTCTCTATGCGAAGCCCTTCAATCTGACGGAACTTTTGTTCGTTGTTCGTCACCAGAATGCCGCCATGGAACTTTACGATTGAAGCAATGAGCAGGTCATTCGGTCCAATGAGTCTGCCCGTCTTTTCCATTTTTTCTCTGAGATCAGCGTAGACATAGGTCACAAGATCGTCAAAAGGAACAATCTCAAAAGGCTTGAGGAACATTTCGACCTTCTCAGTATTCGATATTCTCTTTTGGCTTTTATAGGCGCCGAAAAGTAATTCCACCTTTACGAGTGAGGGAATGACAATTTCGTTCGGCGGCGTCGAGAGGATTTTCTCTTTGATCGACCCGTATCTACCATTGAGAAAATAGATGCACGTGCTTGTATCGAGGAAATGCATCAGAGTGTTTCTCTTTGGATATCATAATCGAATGCTATCTCGTCTGGTTCCACAAAGGTCTCGTCCTGAATAGAGCCAAAGAGATCTTCAAAGCCGGCAGGATAGATGAGCTCTATCTTCGAGCGGAGCTGTTCAGCTACCCATCTTGAGATCGAGATATGCTGACGCTTTGCGGCATTCTCTATCTTTTTGAGCGTCTTTTCATCGATATAGAGCGATATCTGAGGCACGGGCGACTCCTTTCCCTTAAAATATACTATATAAGGATTCAAATGTCAAGTATATCTGCAAGTATACTTGAATATTGACCAGCGTCCTGCTCATACGCCTCATTTGGCGGCATAGGTGGTCAAAAGCAACTCACTGTCATCGATAAGCCGATACTCTGGCTTAAGCCCAGAAAGTTCGTAAGCGTGCAATTCTCCCCGTGAAGACAAAGTAAAGAAAATGGCTATTCTGAAAGGCAGGGAGAGGAATAGCCATGGTGTTGCGAAAGAGTAAAGCGATTTACCTTGTGAGCGGTGTTACCGATATGCGTAAACAGATTACCGGTCTTGCGTCGATCATCGAAGCGAAGAAACCAGGAGAAATATTCTCGGGCAACTACTTTGTGTTTCTGGGCAAGAGCCGCCGTGTAATGAAGATCATCTATTGGGACAAGACGGGGTTCTGTATGTGGCAGAAGCGGCTCGAAGAAGAAAGCTTCCCCTGGACAAGGAAACAGACCGGGGTTGTGGAGCTTGAGCACGAACAGTTCAAACTGCTTTTGAAAGGGATCGACATTTTTCGGGAACATCGTACGTTACACTATGAAATCATTGCATAAGATGAAGTAAGGAAGCGTTTTATGGTCTCAGGAGAGGCATTTTGTGGTATACTGTGTGCATGGCAGCAGTTGTCGACGGGCTTCCGAATGATGTGCAGCAACTCAAGCGTATCATGCACGAGATGGCTGCCAGGTATGAAAAAGAACTCGCAGAAGTAAAGACCCAGCTGAGCAGAGTCCAAGAGCAGTACGCCGCGTTACAGCGGCTCATGTTCGGTCCGAAAAGTGAAAAGCGCGGGGAAGTAAACCCGAAACAGGAACTCCTCTTTAACGAAGCAGAAACCTTTAGCACAGTGCAGGAAGAGCCAGCGAAACGGATCACGGTCGCAGCACATGAACGCGGTAAGCCGGGAAGAAAGCCGTTTCCGGAGGACCTTGAGCGGCACGAGATCATCCATGAGCTTTCGGAAGCAGAGCGGCGGTGTCCGGTCTGCGGAGCGGTACGGCCGGAATTGGGAGAAGAGCGGACCGAAGAGCTGCGGCTCATTCCTGCCAAAGCGGTCGTGGATGTGCATATCATGAAGAAGTACGGTCCCTGTCCGTGTAAGGACTGCCATGGCACGGAACGTGCACCGGTTCTTCAGGCACCCGGGCCGGTGAAGCTGATTCCCGGCTCGAAGTATTCGAATGGGACGCTCGCCTTCTTTCTTACGAGCAAGTTTGTTGACGCGCAGCCTTTCTACCGCATGGAACGGATTCTGGCCCGATGGGGGATCGAGACGGGGCGGTCGACCTTATGTGCGTTGGCGATCCGTGCAGGACATGCCGTAGGGGAGCTTATCGAAGGGATCAGGGAAGATCTTCTGTGTTCTCCGGTACTGGGGATGGACGAAACGCCGGTACAGGTGCTGCATGAGACAAACCGCTCGAGCCACACGAAGTCGTACATGTGGGTAGCCTGTGGGTACAAGGGAGGGAAGAAACTGCTTTTCTTCCACTACCACCCGAGTCGATCGGGTTCGGTAGCCCAGTCGCTTCTTGAAGGGTATAAGGGCTATCTGCAGACCGACGGGTATGCAGGCTATGAGCGTGTAGGGGATTCACCGGGTATTGTCCATGTCGGGTGTATGGCACATATCCGCAGGAAGTTCTATGAAGCGGACAGGCTTGCGCACGGAAGTGGTGAAGCGGCAGCGTTTCTCTCGATGCTTGGAAAGTTCTACCACACGGAGTCGCAGCTGCGACTCCGGTATGAGCAGAAACTGCTTGATGAAGGACAGTTCCTTACCGAACGGCGAAAGCTGCAGGAGCCGCAGTTGCAGGCGATGTACGAATGGCTTCAAAGCAGACAGCCGCTTACCGCTCCTGCAGGCAGTCTTGGAAAGGCGATCTCCTATGCCTTAGGGCAGTGGGAGCGGGTAACGAAGTATCTTGAGCATGCTTTACTGACACCGGACAACAATGCGGTTGAGAATGCCTTACGGCCCTTTGTGATAGGCAGGAAGAACTGGCTTTTCTCGAACACGGCATTAGGGGCGCACACGAGTGCAGGGCTTTACAGTCTTCTTGAGACGGCAAAGGCGAACGGGCATGAGCCCTACAAATATCTTTGTTACCTTTTCGACACCTTGCCGCGCGCAAAGGATTTGGAAGCAAAGCGTGCCTTATTGCCCTACAATCTTGAGCCGAATTCGTACTGAAACCTTTTGAAGCCTTCTTACTCTTTCTCAGTATTCTTGCCCGCTGAGAACGGGGAGAAATGCACGCTTACGAAAGTTCTTTGCTCCTCGATAAGAGCAATGGTACACCTTCTCCGCGCTTATTCATGATCTGGCTGCGACGAGTCCAGTCGCCTTTTATTGGACAGCGTGCAAGAAGGCTCGTGATAGTCTCGTTGCGCGACACTTGGCGGTACGCGAGGCTATTAGCGTCTCATATATTCACGACAAAAGTCTTTGTGCCTCATAAAAGTGATTTTGTGAGACACAAAACTCGACCATTCATTATCCGGCAGCATAGATTGTCAAAAGCAACTCGCTGTCGTCGATGAGCCGATACTCTGGCTTACGCCCGGAAAGTTCTTCGCTCCTCGATAAGATCAAGGGCACACCTTCTCCGCGCTTGTCCATGATGTGGCTGCGATGAGTCCAATCGCCTTTCGCAGGACAGCGCGCAAGGAGGCTCGTGATAGTCTCGTTGCGCGACGCTTGGCGGTATGCAAGGCTATCGGGCGTCATGGTGTTGGGTAACATGCCAGGAGAATAGATTTCAAGCCTATCATCAAACATTCGGAGGCGTATTTTACTGCCCGCCATGGAATAGTCTCTATGAGCCACCGCGTTGGTGATAGCCTCAAAAATTACGATCATATCGTATTGAGGCAGGTCGATGCGACCTAAACCCTCTTTCTTCCAGGCTTTTACGGACATATTCCTCTTGACGAAATTGCAAGCTCCAAAGATTTGCTCATCCAAAGGACCTTTGATATCTGCGGCATCGATTTGATATGGCGCAGTATCCTGTGGATTGACAGTAGTTCCTCTATAGAAGACTGCCTGGACAAATGCATGTGGTAAGAATCGATCCGGCTCTTCACACGCCATAAGCACACCTGCAACACTGGGTCTTAAGACGCCCTCGATGTCTTCGGCTGCCATACCCAATTTCTTGAGGAGCGTTTCAGCTGGTTCGGAGCTCTCCAAAGGCGCGAAACGCCGCCACAAAGCTTCTTTGAGGTCATCCAGGCAGGCATTAGGCACAGGAGATTCGTCGAACCGAATAATCCGCGATTGACTACGCTGTTGAAAGAGGCGAGCAAGTTGGTCGGGAGGAATAGGGCGTTTTGATGCACCAACCCGATAAAAGTATCCTCCCGGACTTTGATGAACAAAAAGGCTGGGCGGTACTTCGACGCGGAGCACGGGCATTTCTTGGCCTGAGCTGTTGGGCAATGTGAGCCTCTCAATCACAGGGGCAAGCGCAGGTTTAATCGAATTCTCACTTGCCTGACGCACAAAGGCTTCTACCGCATCTAGCTTGTCGAGCGGAATTCCAACAACCTCACGTGTACTATCGTCGACACCGAAGACAATGACGCCTCCCCTACTATTGGCAAACGCTGCCAATTCATCGGCGATATCGTTCTGTGATGGACCGCGGATTTTATCCCCGGCGAAGCGTACTTCCTTGAGTTCAAAGAAGCTATCTTCGCCAAGGCACACCTTTTGGATTAGCGCACTCTTACTCTCAAACATCTCATAACTCCTTCCCAAGACGTGCCCACCTTAGAGCAAGAGCTTCAACACCACCTTCCATAATACGGCACACTTCGGAACGAACCGTCATTTTTTGCAATGAACCTTGTTCGGCTACTTTACATTGTCCCGCTTGAAAATTCATTGCAAAAATCATCTCGGCATCGCCATTCACAACTATATTGGGATTATGAGTCACGATAATCAATTGGCGTCTCAATTTGTTTTCTCTGATTTGTGCCACAATGAGGTCGTAAATGAGATGGTTGTCGAGATCATCTTCTGGTTGATCTAAGACAATTGGTTCTTGACCAAAAGATAAGAGGAAAGCTAGTAAGGCCGCAGAGCGTTGTCCTTTTGAACCCTGTAGAATTGGTTTCCAATTTGTACCATTGCCTTCACGGCTATACTCAATATTAAGATCATCTTCAGGATACCAACACGTTACATAATCAAGAAATTCGGGGCGATCCAGTTTCTTATCAAGATAATTCTTGAAATAGCCCTTCGTAACTTCTTTGCCAAGCAGTTTCTTTTTTACGTCTTCGATAACCTCAAGGCGATTACCATTATTTGAACTACAAATCAAATCAGTGAATGCTTTTACATCATCAGAGAAGCGTTCGTCAGTGGCATCAATTAGTTCTCGTAAGTCACGCTCCGTATTATCTGCATTGTTGCCAAAAGGAACAATCTCGATACGGACAAATTGGTTTTGCCTAATAGTTTCAGCTATGAATGCTCTTCTTCTCTCTGTTATCGCTTCGCGAGCCTGTAGAATCGTTCCCTTTTGAAGGTCAGTATCTTCTGCTAATCCTAACCTCTCTTTTTCAAGCTCATCTTGCTCCCTCAGTTCGATTTCTAGCTGCTGTTTTGAAGCCAATAAATCATCAATTTCCTTAGGGTCACTAATACCTTTTTCATTGAGATCTATCTTGACTTTTTCAAGCGCTTCCTCGATTTTTTTCAGTCTTTCAGACCAAGATGAATACTCTTGGGACTCCTTTAGAATAGCGATCTGCGCACCCGCGTGCTGGCCTATCTCCATCATCGCTTTGGAAGCATTGTGAACCAAATCGTCCACATGAGTTCGCCAAAGCAGAATATCTGCATCAGTCGTCTGGTCAAACAAGTTCTTTGGCCAATCATCAAGTATTAGTTCGCCAGAGAGCGAAGTAATGTTATTTACAAAAGCATGTAGTTGTTTAGCAGTCTGGGCCACTTCGCGCCTCTGACCCTGGGCATTTTGAAATGAACAATAAACCTCAGGAAAGTGAGAAATAGCGAGAGCGTTCAACTTGCTTTCAATCTGCTCGAGTTTTCGCTCTATTTCGGACCGTCTGGCTAGTTTGCCCTCTATCTCTCTCAATCTAGCCATTTTTGAGAAATAGTTTCGTCTAGCCTCCACAAGTACTACCTTAAGATCTCCGACATGTGCAGATTCATCAATGATATTCAAAAGAGCTTGCCCCTTCTCCGCCATTTCGCCAATCTGCCCTTGGGAAAGAATACGAAGAGGAAAACGTTCTGGATCCATTGTCTGGCTTCTTGACTCTCTGTAACTAGATCCATCACAGCTTTCCAATATCTTGTAGTTGGGCTCTCCTGTGTCATTCACTTTCGCTGTTATCTTATAATGAACATTGTCTTGCAACCAATATATCTCAATTCCAGTATCTACTCTTAGGACTCCAGAATCATTCTTGTCTTTCGGAATTCTTGAGAATCGATTGTACTCCTCTTTAGAGGAGCTAGATTTCTGAAGTTCATTATTTCTTTGTGTGGCCAGCCTAATAAAATGTACAATTGTTGACTTTCCTGTACCTCTACCGCCAATCACGGCATTGCAAAGAGGAGAGAAGGTTAGCAATTGTGGGCTGCCATTACCCATGTAACGAGCATTCTGAATACTAATTTGTTCAATCATGCTTTGTGGCTGTCTAAATGGCTCAAAATGGTTGGTATCGTCGCCGCGCTTGATTGAGACACCATTTCCGTCAATCAGTGCAAGGCGAAGGCCTTCAAGGTTGGGAGTCTCCATTTTGACCCATGTGTATTTAGAAGTTCCGACCTCAGTTTTAGTTAAATTATGACAGTCACTTCCAAGTACTAATGGTAACTTTTGCGCCTCATTCTTGACTATCTCTGGTAAAGTATGGTTCAAACCGATCCACTCCAAACCTAGTAATTGTCTTTCTTCCATTACTCTTTTCAGACTAGTTGAATCAATCACGGATTTATTACTATCTGGCCACGTCTGACATAATCCTTTTGGCGCATCGGCATGAGCGGCAATAGGAATACCGTGTAGTTCGATTATGTCTTCGATTACTTCTCTAATACTGCTTTTCGTTTCACTATCACACTCCCCAATTTTTTTCCTGTCATAACCCACCTTGCCGAGAAGAGAATCTATTTCTCCCTTTGATGCAGAAGGATCAAAAATCGCCAAGATGTGAATGCCACCGTTGACAGAAAGTTCTACTCCTGGGAATAGCGTCAATTCGCGGAAAGCATCCGGACTACCATCCTCTGATCTTGCCTTCATTCGTTTATACGCGGCCTTTAACTTGTCTATCCATTCCCCGCTATTATGATCAGTTACTGCGACACAATCGACCTCCATTTTCATAAACTCCAACAGCCATTGCTCAGGAGAAAAGGCCTCGTTTTTTTTGTACCATTCCGTGTCGTGCGAGGCTGGCGTATGGGTATGGAAGTCAAATTTCCACCAGCGCGAACCTGGAAAAGGCCATTCGTTTTGAATCATAATCTCTCCTCCATCTCGAACATCAGCTTCATAAAGTCTTCCTCTATGAGGCGGACCTTCCAGGTCGCGTTGGGCAGGCGAATGTTCTCGAGGTTGTTGGTGCCATTCACATAGATGTAG
>MWDY01000157.1 GCA_002070755.1 Spirochaetes bacterium ADurb.Bin110
TATCGTACTCGCGCTCATTGCATCGTCGGGAATTCCATTAAAGGCTGGGGTGATGATTGCGAATGCCTTTGGTTACACAGGAATGATGCTTTCGCCACTTCATGTCTGCATGGTGGTGACCGCTCAGCACTTTAAGTCGTCACTGATAAAGGTCATGCTGAAATGTGCTTTGCCGCTCGCAATTTTTCTTGTCATTGCAACTGCCTATGGCGCCCTATTGATGGCGCTGATGAGATGAATTTTTAAGTGCAGTACATCCATGATACTGGCGCATGTGCGAAGCTCCTTATCGATCTTTGTCTTTGGGCTCTATTCTGAGGTGCTTAGCCTTAGCAAGAACGCCATAGCACGCTATCTCGATTTACTGGAGAAGGCCTTCATCATCAAAAATAACGGCGAGTTTTCGCGCAATCTCAGGGACGAAATCAGCAAGTGTTTTAAATGCTATTTTTGAGATGTCGGAGTGATAAATGTGGCCACCAATTTGGAGTGAAGATTCGCATCTAAGCGGCTATTCTTTCCTCTAGCGCATATAAGCCCTTGACAGAACTCCATGGTAAATGAGATATTATATCGATATCAAAATGATATCGGGAATTCAAAAAAAGGAGAGCATTATGAATCAGAATCCCATAAATGAAGAGAAATCAGCGCCAAGCCTTAATGGCATGACGATACTTATCCTCAATATCCTTCTTATTATCGTGACCATTGCTGGCTTTGTTCTCGGAGCATCTTCAGAGAAAATGGATGCAGGTACCATTGTTCTCATGGTTGTCTGCGGCCTTTACGCATTTCTGATCGGACCCATTATCTTTGCTGGACTCAAGGTCCTAAAGCCTAACGAGGCAATGGTCCTCACACTCTTTGGTAACTATTATGGAACGCTAAAAGGGCCCGGCTTCTTTTTTGTAAATCCCTTTGTGGCATCGGTTTGTCCTTCTATAGTACAGTTGACATCGGGATCTATCCCCGTTCCCATAAGCGAGACAACCGCGGGCAGCTCGGCGCGCAAAGCTCAAGGTGCATCCTCCAAACAAGTTTCCAAAAAAATATCGCTCAAGGCCATGACTCTAAATAATGAGAAGCAGAAGGTCAACGATGCCCTGGGCAATCCTGTGATCATCAGCATCGTGGTGATATGGAAAGTCGTCAACGCCGCAAAAGCCGTATTCAATGTGGATAATTATTTCGAATTCCTCTCTATTCAGTGCGACTCCGCTGCGCGCAATATTGTGAGGCTCTATCCCTACGATGCTTCCGAAGAAGAGGGGGAAAAGTCCCTTCGCGGAAACAGTCAAGAGATAGCAGAGAGCCTTAAAAAAGAAGTCCAAGGCAAGGTAGACATGGCAGGGCTGGAAATATTGGAAGCGCGTATCACGCATCTATCCTATGCTTCCGAAATTGCAGCTGCTATGCTACAGCGCCAGCAGGCTTCAGCTATCATCGCGGCTCGCCAGATGATCGTAGAGGGTGCTGTAGGCATGGTAGAGATGGCTCTCGCCAAATTGAGCGATAGAAATATAGTAAACTTGGACGAGGAGCGAAAAGCCGCCATGGTCAGCAATCTGCTTGTCGTATTGTGCTCCAATAAGGATCCACAGCCCATAGTCAACAGTGGCTCAATATATTGAGTAGGGTTAAGGCGATTGCCTTTAAGGAGACTTTTGGAATCTAAGTCGAGGAAAATGCATGAACGGGCCGGAAAAAGATAATGAAAAGAAACAGATCCTCTTGAGACTTTCCCCGACCCTATGGAAGGAGCTAGCTGCATGGGCAGCAGATGACTTTCGCTCCATAAATGGCCAGATCGAATATCTCCTCACGGAATGTGTGCGCCAACGCAAGAAGAAAAAAACATCTGAATAGAATATTGCAAGGAGGTCAACTACGATAACTATCGAGAATATCTACAAGACCTTTGACAGTGTGCAGGCAGTTGCAGGCCTTTCCTTTGAGGCAAGGCCTGGAGAAATTTTTGGGCTCATCGGTCCCAATGGGGCGGGCAAAACCACAACTATCCGCATGATAATGAACATAATAGCTCCTGATTCAGGCATGATTCGCTTCGATGGCGAGCCTCTCTCCGAGGCTGACAAAGATCGAATTGGGTATTTGCCTGAAGAGCGCGGGCTCTACCGCAAGGCGAAGCTTGGCGAGGTGCTCGAATATCTCGCCGCGATCAAGGGAGCTAAGCCTGCCGAATATCGACCTGCGATCGATGCGTGGCTTGCGCGCTTTGATCTGTCGGGGTGGAAGAATAGCAAAGTATCGGACTTGTCTAAAGGTATGGCTCAGAAAGCGCAATTCATCGCAGCAGTCGCTCATAACCCATCGGTCGTCGTATTCGATGAACCATTCTCGGGTCTCGATCCTATGGCACAGGACGAACTCCTTTCAGTTATGGTCGAGCTTAAGCATAAGGGCGCAACTGTGCTTTTCTCCACTCATATTATGGAACATGCGGAAAAAATATGCGAAAGAATTCTTCTCATGGATAAAGGCAAGGCTATAGTCTATGGCTCAATGGCCGATATCAAGGCTCGATATGGTCGAAATGCGGTTCAGCTAGAATTCGATGGAGATGCTTCTTTTGTGCAGAGCCTTGACTTTGTCGACTCAGTGGTGTCCTATCCGCGCTGGATTGAGGTCGAACTCAAGGAAGGTACCGACTCTGACCTTCTATTCAAGGCTATCGCAGGAAGGCTCAAGGTTCGGCGCTTTGAGACAGTAGCCCCATCCTTACACAAGATATTCATCCACCTAGTTGGGGGTGAGGAGGTTGAAAATGCCTAAACTTAAGCATGTTATACGCCATGAGTTCAAGTTGACCGCAGCTAACAAGGTTTTTGTAATCCTCACCATAATTGGGCCATTTCTCATCTTTGCGGTAACTGTCCTACCCACTTTGCTTGCTCAATCCCCAGGCACAGTGGCATCTGATAAGCCGCTTGCTCTCTTCGGAGCTCCGCCTTCGGTAGAACAAGCTCTTTCAGCTGCATTTTCGAGCATGAAGCTCAAAATTGAGCAAGTCGAAGACATGGAAGCGGCGAAAGCTTCAGTTATCGATGGCTCTCGACTTGCTTTGCTGGAACTCGAGGCGGGATGGCCTAACACAGGGAAGGCCATCTGGTACTCAAAGAGCAGCGCTGAAATAAATGTATATAGCACCGCTTCGGCTGTCTTAGAGGCTGTAGCGCGCGAAGAGCGAATAAAGGAAAGCGGAATTGACCCAGCTCTGGCTGCAAAACTGTTGTCCAAGCCTTCTTTCGAGGTAATAAAGCTCGAAAAAGGAGGTGGAGAGAAGGCTCAGGGCCAAGGAGATCAAGCCTTTATCGAGACACTTATGACAGTCCTCGTTTTTATCATGTTGCTCTATATGACCATATTGCTCTATGGCCAGATGATCGGGCGCTCTGTTGTAACCGAGAAGACCTCGAAGACTGTGGAGATCATGCTCTCGAGCGTAACGAGCCGAGATCTCATGATAGGCAAGATATTGGGCTTAGGACTTGCTGGTATACTTCAGTATGCGGTTTGGATATCGATGGCATTTCTTCTCAATCACTTCCTGGGGCCGCTCTTCGGACTCGCTTTGCCAGTGGCAATATCTATGCAGAATATGATATGGCTCTTCGTTTTCTTTATTTTAGGTTTCTTCCTATATTCTTCAGCATACGCCGCATTGGGAGCTGCAAGCGAGGATGAGCAAAACCTGGGGCAAATCGCTTGGCCTCTATTGATTTTTTTAATTATACCTATGGTCATGCTCAATACTCTGGTGACAAGCCCAGATTCAACTATAGTGGTCATCATGTCTATCTTTCCGCTGACGAGCCCAATCGTGATGCTTTCCCGAATCCTTGTTTCATCGCCTCAAGTATGGCATCTACTGCTATGTATTGGCGTCCTTATTGGCTCGGTTGCGGGCATGATGATATTCGCAGGAAGGGTTTTCCGGGTTGGCATACTCATGACGGGCAAAAGGCCTAAGCTCAAAGAGGTGCTGCGCTGGGCAAAGGTGAAATAGCTTAGGGCTAACGCAAGGCAAAAATGAGATAAAGGTGGCTTACAAGGAGCGGACGAAATAGCTTAGGGTTTAGACTGGAGGCGCCTGTGTTATGAGCTCTGTCTCGTGTCAAAAATCTTCGACATGAGAAAATTCTGCTCCCTTGACATGGCGCAAGCCAAATGCGCTATCTTTATCGCACGATGCTTGATAATGACCAAGGGAAAAATAAGGAAGAAGAGGCGCAAAATTCTAGTCCCAATTCGAGCCGTCTAGTCAAGATCGCTTTTGGATTTGCAGCGGGCCTTGCACTCATTATAATATACTTGCTTGCGCCCAGATCAGGTCCAGCGCCTCGAATCCTAGCCGAAGGCCCTTCCAGAATAGAGCAAGAGCTCAGTGTCCTTCGATCTGCTTATCCAGGCATCAAGATCGAAAACACCTTCGATCCAGCAATAAGCGATTGGAAAATACACATTACCAAGGACGATACCATAGTTGAACTTTATTGGGCAGAGGGGCGGTATCTGCCAGCGAATCTTCTTGGCTCTAAGGAAAAATATCGCAAACTCATCTTCTATATCCCTTATATCCCTAAAAAGCTCGCTGATCCAGCCACCTTCAGTGATGCTCAAATCGAAGAAATTCGCGCTTTTGGTTCCTCAGAGAGCCGAGAGACTGCACCAGTATCTGCAACTTCTTTTTTTGAAGCAATCTATGACACATCCACGAGAAAAGATGTCGAGCGCCACATTACAAAAACAATGTTCCTCGGAAAACAAGTGAGCGTCCACGAGGAGATTGTGGAGCTTCTTGCTCGAGTTGAAGAGCAAATCCTTGCTGCGGCCCAGACCGATGATGCAGTGAAAGCTTTTATGGAATCGATAAGCTCCATCGATGGCTATTCCTGGCGCCAGATACGCGATACCAACGGCATCTCTTTTCATAGTATGGGCCTCGCCATCGATATACTGCCGCGCAGCTGGCAGAATAAGATCATCTATTGGAACTGGGAAAAGAATAAAGGCAACGAGAACTGGATGCTCATCCCGCTGTCCGAACGCTGGATGCCCCCCAAGCGGGTTATCGATATCTTCGAAAAAGAGGGATTTGTCTGGGGCGGGAGGTGGACGGTCTGGGATAATATGCACTTCGAGTATCGGCCTGAACTGATTTTGGGAAGAAGAATTGCGGAATAGCCACAGGATGGACAAGATTTTTGGGCGGATGATGTACAGATGAATGCAAGTGCAAGGTATTCAGCCTCGGGGGTGGACAGGTTTTTAGGCGGGATGATATACAGATGAGTGGGATATGTTATTTCACCATATAGACTTAAGTACAAATTCGTCATAAATTTCCAAGCTTGAAATACCCTCGCAAGAAGTACAACAGCGCTTTTCGTTGGATAACCCGTGATGGTACGCCGGCCGCAGCTTAGACGATGAGGAAAGAACATGGCCACATCGATCGTATTTTCATGCATTTTCAGCGCTTGCACTTGCTAGATCGATCAAGCGCGCAATAGTGCTCATTGGCCCTTGGCGTGTGGGCAAAACAGTCATATTGCATCAATTCATTCAAAGGCTACTCGATCAAGGGATGCGAGGTATCGATATATTCTTTCTCTCGATACACCGCTCTATTTGTCAAGGTCGGTTTAAATTTTCCGGTTTTAGTCGGTTTGGACTTTCCGGTTTCTGACCATTATTCGAAACCGACAGCCCCCACGCGGAGGCGTTCTTTCATTCGGTAGGAGTCAGCTTTAAGACTGAACACCTGTGCATGATGTAAGAGCCGATCGAGCATAGCGGTGGCAACTGCTTCGTCGGACATGAGCTCCGCCCACTTTGAGAATGACTTGTTGGAGGTCATGACGATTGAGCCTGTTTCATAACGGGCGTTGATCAGTTGGAAAAAGACATGAGCTTGCTCTGGTGTGAGCGCTTCGTAGCCCACTTCATCGAGTAAGAGCACATGGGGTTTTTTAAGCCAGGTAAGCCGTTTTCTGAGCCGTCCTTGCTCTCGGGCACGAATGAGCGAATCGATCGCTTCATAGCAGGTCATATAGTAGGCGGTATAGCCGGAAATACAGGCTTTCTGCCCAATCGCCAACAAGAGGTGTGTTTTACCGACACCAGAGGGGCCCAGAAAGAGCACATTCTCCTTACGTTCAACGAAGGCAAGGCTCCCCAGCTCCTCAAAGCGTTCCCGTGTAAGGCCTCCTTTGAGCCAGGAGAGGTCGAACTCCTCGAAATACTTGGCCTGTGGCATTCCGGAGAGCTTAAGGCGGGTGCGTGCAGTCCGCTCTTTTCTGGCATCATATTCGATCTCTATGAGTGCTGAAAGTGACTCTGTGAGCGTCTGGTTCTTTCCGGACTGCTCAGAGAGAAATGACTCAAGGCCTGCTGCCATAAAGCCAAGGCCAAGTTCCTCCATACGGCCCGAAAGAAAGGCCGTGGGCGATAGTGTTCGGTTCATACCACCGCCTCCCTGGACTCAACGATCAGGGCATCGTAGGCCGAAGGAGCGCGGACATCGACGTCGATCCAGGGCTTGGCGACTTTCTTACAAGAAGCTCTCCAGCCTTGTACCCGATCTTGGTCACGCTTCCAGCGCGCGAGTAGCTGCGCACGGTCCTCTGGGAAGAATACGGTGGTATGACTACCTGCAGGAGCGAGTGGAAAACGGCGAATGAGACCCTTAGGCCCCATCAGCGTCACACTTCTGTGCAAAGGGTGAATAAGCATCTGGAGCGTTGTGCCGATATACTGAGGTGGCACAGAGTAACGGTTTGTTTCATAGCGAATTGTCGACTCCCTTGAGACAATGAGCACTACAGGTTCCCGCACATCAAAACAGTCCGCAGGAAGCGCGCTAAGCAGTGGCTTTTCTTGTTTGAAGCGTGTACTCCTCGATTCCTGGAGTTCCTCCAAAGGCTTTGTACTGATTTCGTCGATCCACTCCAGGACCTTATCATTGAGGGGGCTAAGAGTATACGGCACCATATCTTCGATCCGAGCCCAAAAATTGTGGTCCAGATATCCGATGAGCCGTTCCACCTTGCCCTTCGTTTCAGGTCGACGCACCCTGCAGCGTTGCGGGACAAAACCGTAATGGACAGCACAGGCAGCAAGGCGCCGCGTCGGGTACCAGGCAGCTTCGCCGTCAGGCTCAAACGCTGTGCGCATGTTGTCGTAGAGAATCTCCTTGGGGACTCCTCCAAAGTACTCAAAGGCAAGCGTATGACAAGCAAGCAGTGTTGACTGTCGCATATTGGTGGTGAACCGCACAAAAGGCATGCGCGAGTAGCCCAATACCATGACAAACGCATACAGCTTCGTTTCATGGCCGTCCACGAATTGCCTGCCAAACTCTTTCCAGTCCACCTGGGCTTGTCGCCCCGGCTCTGTTTCAAAGCGTAGGACTGCCTGGTGGCTCAATTTCCGTCTGAGCTGTGCCAGATAGGCTTTCATGACGGTTTTCTTGCCGCTATAGCCCTGGGCAACGATCCGCTCGTACAAAAGTTCGCCATTGTACGAAGGATTCCTCTCAAGCTGCTGTTCAAGAAATGGTTTAAAGGCATCGAGCTTACTGCCTCGCACCGGCTTTTTTCGCGCACAAGGCCGTGCTTTGAGATACGTTCTCACGGTCCTATCCGTGACTCCGAGCACCTGTGCAATCTGCATCTGAGTGTAGCCCTGTGCTTGCAAGATTCGGGCTTCCAACATACATTGCTCCTTGTCCATGGGGTTCTCTCCGGTATGGGTAGTGTCTGCTAACACCACCAGTATATCGGAGGCCAAAGCCCCTGCTTTATTACCCAACAACGTTAGGCTATGGACAAGAAACCGGAAAATTCTCCCCGACTAAAACCGGAAAGTTATCACCGACTGTGACACTATTCATTTCGATTATTGGAAAGCCTGCTTCAGTTCTTCTTAGATATACAAGACCTAAACTTTTCACTAACTGGACTACTATTTTAAAAAATCATATTTTGATATTGATTATAATACCTGGATAAGGTTGTTTGTTACTAAGGTCAATTTTTGCTCAGATTTTGTCAACAAAATGCTTAGAATCCCTGGTGAATTATATACTCCAATTTTTGCAGTAAGTCGCATCGATGGCTTGTTTGCGCATCGATTAGAAGAGATCTTCTCCGGCGGCCATATCATCAGGCTGGCCAACAAATGCGTTCAACATCGCCGCCTACCATATATTCCTATATCTAAACGAAAACAAAACACCTGAAAAACAACCCACGCAGTGGCAGTGGTCGTAACGGTGCACCGTTGCAACAGCGCACCGATTCTTAGCTTCAATATACCCCACTCGTACATTCCCTACCCTTGTCTTGTTTCAGGAACCAACGGTGATTCAAACCGCTTTCTGTATCAGCTCATCGGCGATCATCTCCGCCTGTTTGAGTACGGTTTCTGTCGCCAGTGCCTGCATATCCGGCGGATAGTTGTACTGCCGCAACGTGCGTTTAACCAGTACCTTGAGCCTTGCCCTCACGCTTTCCTGTATGGTCCAATCGATGGTTGCGTTTTGCCTTACCTTCTGATACAGAACAATGGCGAGTTCCCGCAGCGTTTCCTTCTGCATCAACTCGCGTGCGCTTTTGTTATCTGCAATTGCGGTATAAAAGGCATACTCATAGTCCGATAAGCCCATCTCAGCCGGTTCCTTATCTATCCGCTGAATCTCCTTGCTCAACTTGATCAGCTCTTCAATCACCTCAACGGCAGTGACGACTTTGTTGTGGTACCTCTGAAGCGAATCTTCCAGCATCTGCATAAGGCTGCGGCTCTGCACCAGATTTTTTTTCATCCTTCCCTTGATCTCGTCGTTCAGAAGCCTTTTCAACACCTCCACCGCTATGTTCTGGTGTTCCATATTCCTTACTTCCAAAAGGAATTCTTCGGAAAGGATAGAAATATCAGGCTTCTTTATGCCGGCTGCATCGAAGACATCGATTACCTTTTCCGTAACCAGCGCCTGATCGATAATCTGCTTGATGGTGGTCTCTATTTCTTCGTCTGTTTTGCCCGTTCCCGTGCTATCGAACTTTACAAGCCTGGCTTTAACCGCCTGATAGAACGCCACCTCTTCCTTGACTGCCATCGCCTCTTCATGAGGAATTGCGATGGAGAA
>MWDY01000158.1 GCA_002070755.1 Spirochaetes bacterium ADurb.Bin110
CAGAGCGGAGCAAAAGAGACTTCAGATTCTGAGAACTCAATTAGGCAAACACAAGTCTTATATCGAAGGGCATATCAGCGATGCTGCAGGACGATCAAGCATAAGGTAGCAATTCGAATGCGCCCTAAGCGAGGCACAAGGATGCATAGGATCAATAGGAGCAGTAACTGCCATATATACTGCCTCCGCCTTTCTCGCATCGGGTACTGAGCACACAATACACTCGCTTTTGAGAATCTGAGGGATGCTCATGGAAATAGCCTGGAGTGGCACCTCAGAGATATTTTTGAACCATCCTTCCCCCACCTGCTGTTTCCTACAAGCCTCATCGAGTTGAACAACGAGATATGGTTCCTTTGTGGTGAGTTGAGCTGGTGGATCATTGAATGCGAGATGTCCATTTTCTCCGATACCGATACATGCGACATCGATAGTTTTTGAAGCGATGAGGCGAGAAAGCCTTGTAAGCTCTTGAGAAAGATTAGGAGCATCAGCGTGAATATAATGAAAAGCCTGCAAGGCTGGTACCCTTTCTGCAAAGCGCTCTCGTAAGTATTTGCGAAAACTGGCATTGTGGGTATCGGGTATCCCTACATATTCATCTAAGTGAAACACTTCTACTTTACTCCAATCGATGTTCGGTTCTTTCACAAGCGCATCGAGCATTGTGAACTGGCTTGTGCCCGTAGCAAGAATAAGAGAACATTCGGCCTTTTTCTCTATTGCATGGCGAATATGCAATGCAGCTATCATTGCCGCATGCTTTCCCATGTCTAAGGCGTCCTTGTATATGCAAATCCTCATGACGACTTTCCTTTTCAGCCTATTTTTAATTATAACTAACTATCTTTGCTGAAGGAATAGCCCATGTTGATTCATTAAAAATCTGACACTATAGGATTTGTTGCTTCGCGACAAATCTCAACTGCGGTGTTGCCTTTTGGCACAGGTACATTTGATTTTCTCATGCCAGTTATAAGTCTTCTCCGCATGTGCATCATTTTGCCATATGAAGAGTACAAATCCTTTACCCAAATGGAGAATCAAACAATACAAAGATATGGATCAGTACTTTTTGGGCTATTGACTTATATAAAATGGCATCTATAATTTTTTTAGAATTCTTTAAGCATTAGGAGGCTTTTATGAAAAAGAGTCTGTATTTCGTACTTATTTGCATGTTGCTCTTTTGCATAGGAATACAAGGAGCTTTTGCACAGGCTACTTGGAAGCCGACAAAGCCAATAAACATCATAGTACCATGGGGTGCAGGAGGCGCAACTGATCAAGCGACGAGAGTCGCCGCAGCTGAGCTTGAAGAGGTTCTCGGCCAGAAGATTGTTATTGTCAACCAGCCTGGTGCTTCTGGTTCTGTTGGAACTAAAAATGCACTTGAAGCAAAGCGTGATGGTTACACATGGACAGCAGGTGCAGCATCAGACCTCGCTACGTATAAAGTTCTGGGAATGCTCGATACTGACATTCAAAAGGATTGGGAAATATTCCTTACAGTGGCGAATGTCAGCGTAGTCTGCGTGAACCCAAACAGCCCCTATAAGACATTTGATGATCTGCTTGCAGCCTTTAAGGCAAAGCCAGGCAAGATTACCGTAGCAACTGCAGGTCAGAGTTCAGCAGGCCATATTGCGATCGAGCTAATTCGATCCTATACAGGTATTGAGTATAAACATGTTACATATGACGGTGGTAATCCTGCTGTCATTGCATGCGTATCTGGAGAAACCGAGGTCACTACTCAACTAGCCTCCGAGGAAGTAGACATGATTCGAGGCAAAAAACTTCGTCCCTTAGTGGTGCTATGGGACAAACCCCTTAGCCTTGAAGGTTATGGAGAAATTCCACCAATTACAAACTGGATCAAGGATTTCCAAATTGGTTTAAATTACTTTGGAATCTTCATTCCAAAAGGAGTTCCTCAGGAGGTTATCGATACAGTTCAAAAAGCATGGAGAGATGTGATTTATAATTCACAAAAACTGAAAGATTATGCAAATTCCCGCGGAGCCATTTTCGATCCTTCATATGGTGAGGAGGCTCAAAAGCGGGCCTATAGCTATTATCAATGGGTTGCTTGGGTGTATTGGGACGCAGGTAAAGCGAAAGTAAGACCCGACACCGTAGGTATTCCTAGGCCATAACTTATCTCTTTAAGGGCAAGAAAGGCGCAAATACCTTGCTCCTTTCTTGCCTTATTTTCATTGCTTATGAATCTAAAGCTCTAATAAAGGAGATACTGATAATGACTGATAGTACAATGAATAAAGCTGACTTCTATACATCAATTGTCTTGCTGATCGTCAGCCTCAGTATCATTATTATTTCAATTCAGATGCCTTCAATGACAGAAAGAAACGAAAGTCAGTGGTCAAATCCTGGAGTTGTCCCAACTTTTATTGGCATAGCACTTTTTTTGCTTTCTGGGTCGATGTTGTTGCGCGCAATCAAGCGAGGGGCAGTTAAGAAAAACGAAAGCAAAAATTTTGATTCAAACAATGGGACTATAAGCGTTGAGGATGTCTCATCAGTAAGTAAATCTCCCGACATGAGCTCGTTGTTGTCGAATCCATATTTTAGAATTCTTATCACAATAGTACTCTGCTCACTTTATGCATTTATGCTAGGGAAAATATGGTTCCCTCTTGCAACCTTTATATTTATCCTCTTATTCATAGTTGTCTTTGAATTCGATTCTCAGAGACCCTTGCGATCTCAAGGAAAGACATTGCTATGGGGAATGGTGCTTGCGGCTTGTACATCTGCGGCAGTCACTGTCGTGTTCCAGTATCTATTCCTTGTAAATTTGCCATAAGGAGTACACGATGTTCCGTGGTCTTGAATTATTTGGCAATGCAATCTTATCTTTTTTAAATTTGAAGGCATTATTTAATGCCATATGGGCAACTGAATTAGGTATTATCATTGGGATGCTTCCAGGTCTTACCGCGACTATGGGTGTGGCGCTTCTTACAACGCTTACATTCAAGATGCAGGCGAACGATGCAATACTTGTCCTTATCTGCATGTATGTAGGCTCTATCTATGGTGGAAGCCGGAGTGCTATTCTCTTGAATATACCTGGGACTCCTGCAAATGCTGCAACTACATTGGATGGATATCCTCTAGCTCTGCAAGGCAGAGCTGGAAAAGCAATTGGCCTTGCTACCACAGGTTCCTTTCTCGGTTCTATGATCGGCATGATTGCAATGCTCATCTTTACTCCACTTATTGGCAATATTGCTCTTCAATTTCAATCTTACGAATTTGTATGGTTTTCAATATTTGGTATTATCATATGTGGCAATCTCACTGCTCCCAAGGACCCTCTTAAGGGGTGGATTGCTGGATTTATCGGTCTCTTCGTAGCTATGATAGGGATGGATGGAATTCATGCTTATGTAAGATTTGCATTTGGAAGTACGGACCTGGCTGGTGGAATTTCATTGATTCCAGCTATGGTTGGTACTTTTGGATTTGCTGAGATCATCTCCGTCATGCGCTATCAACGGTATGAAGTAGTCAAGACAAAAATTGATAGAGTGATTCCCACGTTCTCTGAAGTGTTTAAATACTGGAAAACTATTATTCGCTCAGGAATTATAGGAACATTTATTGGAGCCATCCCTGGGGTCGGTGAGGATATTGCAGCGTGGGTATCATATGATTTTGCTAAGAGAGGAGCAAGACCTGAGGAAAAGGAAAAGTTTGGCAAGGGATCAGTCGAGGGACTTCTCGCCTCAGAAACGGGAAATAATGCCTGCGTTCCAGGAGCAATCATTCCGGTGCTTACCCTTGCTATACCTGGTTCAGCACCTGCTGCAGTTCTTTTGGGCGCTATGCTTATTCATGGAGTACGTCCTGGACCTCTCATTATGGTAGAATTTCCAACTTTCATCTATGAGACTGTCGCGATGGTTTTTGTTGCTACTGTGATGATGTTTATTCTTGGTCTCACTATGGTACGACCTCTTGTGAAAGTGTTGCAAATTCCAAGGCAAAAGTTAATGCCAATTGTGTTTACTCTGTGCGTAATAGGTTCCTATGCGCTCCAATCGAGGCTCTTCGATGTAACTGTCATGATCGTATTCGGCATTATCGGATTTGTGCTGCGGGAGATGGAGTATCCTATGGCGCCTCTAGTTTTAGGTATCATTCTAGGAGATATTCTCGATAAAAATTTACGGCGAGCACTTATCCTTTCTAATGGCAGTTTTGCGCCATTTTTTACAAGGCCGATTTGCATTATTCTATTCGCGCTCACTATGTTAATCGTGCTAAGCAGAGCAAAATGGGTACATCAGCTTATAGGAAGCTTGCGGAAAAAAGGCTCATGAGGGCCATTCTGCACAGTGTATGCGGGCAAATCTATCATCATTGAGCTTATGGATAGGTGGATTCATAAAATATACATTTCACCTATCAAGATGCTCTGTTAACCAAAGGCCCCTCACTTTATACGAAAAGTCTTTTTCTTCCCATTAAGTCCATCATCGCGCCTGGGATAATCTATTCTTTGGCTCATGCATTGCTCCATACGCAACGCCTTCCCTAATTTCAAAGCCAATGCTCCAGAGCATTTTTTCGAGCCTTTTACCATATTCTCGATAAACGGATCGGCGCATCTCATCACTATTTCTTACGCTTGAATTATGAAATACCACTGCCATATGGGGCTCAATACTAAGAAAACCACCATAATCAGAATGTTTGCAATCTTCGAGAATGTCCCTCACATGGCACGGTCCTTCCCCGGGGTAAGTATAGATTTCTTTATCGGTAGTCTTATCATGCCATCCATCTTTGACATGTAGATGCACAACATTGGTTTTGAGAGCTAACCAAGTAGACCAGGCATCCTGATAGGGCCTAGGTGCCGGCTTATCATAATCTTGAGTAAGGCAAGGATTTCCAGTATCAAATACAAGCTTGAGGCTGGGAACCGCTGCGAGCAATTCCTGTGTATGGGATATGCTCATACCGCCGTAATTGAAGCAGTTTTCGTGAACGGGGATCATATCCTGAGCAAGAAACTCCTCACAGATTGCCCTGAGATGTTCGAAACGAAGAGTTGCACATTGATCAGGAAGGGGATTGCCTTCAGCATCGATCAACACTGCATAGCTCATGATGCGAATAAGCTTGACATCGAGGCACTTCATTCTTTCAATTGCGCGCTTAACCGTCTTCATGGTCTCAGAAAAATCTTCTAAAACGCTCGAACCCCAATTCGCTATAGTGGATCCGAAGCAGCTCACGCGTATATCATTTTTTTCTAGTATCCTCTGCATATGCATAAATTCCCGATCGCTGATATCGTGAATATTTATGCCATTCACTGAACGCGCTTCGATATACTTCCAGCCTAGGTCTTTTGTCGCCGCGACCTGATCTTCGATAGAGTCGGCAGCCTCATCAGCAAAGCCTCCAAGCATAAAATAAGGCTTCCCGGGTGATGTGCCAAGTCCCAGTAACTGTGTATCAATCATATCTGCCTCATAGCCTTGCAAGTCTCTGTGGTACACCGCCAAGCTCAGCACTGCGATAAATGGCTTCAATGCAGGCCACCGCCTTTGTCGCCTCAATACCATCGACGAGCGGTTTTCGTCTCTTTTGTATAGAGTCTATTACATCAATTATCTGACGCTTATGACCGAGGTAACTGATCGCTGTGGGATCAGCAGCACCCCCAGACGTCGAAGCAGGCTTAGAGAATATCCTGCAAATCTCTTCATCTTCTGCCGATTCCTCCTTGAATTTCCAGAAACTAAGCGTATCCTCGTCCATAATTGCACTGCCGTTAGTCCCCAGGATTTCCAGACGCTTAAGAAAACCAGGCCATGCAGCAGTTGTGCCTTGAATTGCACCAAGTGCACCATTTTCAAATTCGATTGCTGCGCTTGCATTATCTTCCACTTCAATTTTGCGATGGCCAACTGTTGAGACGTAGGCGCTGAGACTTCTGATGGGGCCAACAAACCATAGCAAAAGATCCACCGCGTGAATTGACTGGTTCATCAGGGCGCCACCTCCATCAAGCGCTTTTGTTCCCTTCCAGCCGCTTTGCGAATAGTATTCCTGATCTCTCCACCATTTTACATAGGCATTCCCTTGAGAAAGCACTCCAAAATGATTTGCTTCACAAGCCTTCTTGATTGTTTGAGAAGCATCGGAAAAGCGACTCGGAAAGATACCAGAAAGAACCACCTTGTTTTTTTCCGCAGCTTCAACGATTTTCAGGCATCGCTCTACTGTGATCTCTAGAGGCTTTTCTACAATGATATGCCTCCCCGATTCTGCTGCAGGAATCGCTGCTTCGCTATGAAGTCCCGAAGGGGTGCAGATATTGACAACCTCGATTTCTGGATCATCGAGAAATTTATTAAGCTCATTGTAATAGCTGCAGTTATGTGCTTCGCCGAACTGTCGAGCTCGCTCAGGAATGATATCGAAGCATGCGACCAGGCGCGAACCATCAATCTCTGAAATCGCTTGCGCATGCATATTGGCAATCATACCTGTGCCAACAATACCAAAATTCATTGAATATCTCCTTAGGCGACTCCTCCAGTCAATAATGCAGACATTTCAGCCTTTCTCATCGCAGAGATCGCAGTATGGAGGAGTAAATCGGGCTTCTTGGGAACCTCGAATATCTCCATGCTTAGCCATCCATTATATCCATGATTGAGGAGAGTGCGAAAGCTAGGCACAAAGTCAGTAGTTCCCGTGCCCGGAGCTCCACCTTCTTTTTCATTGATATGTATATGAGCAATATAGGGCCAATATTCTTCGATAAGAATATGAGCAGGTTTTCTTTCCTCTCGAGCATTATGGAAATCGAACATTGTGCGAATAGATGCTTGATCGATATCCTTTACGATATTTACTGCTTCGTCGAGACTAGTAACGACATCGCACTGGTCAGAAGAGAGGGGCTCTAGGAGGATCATTGCATTACATGAGGCTGCAAATCCAGCAATGCTGGCAAGTTCTTCTCGCAGAATATCTTTCACCTCATCCGAGGTCATGCCGGGGAGGGTCGATCGTTGGCGAGGAGACCCCAAGACAAGCTTTCCTCCGCCAAGAGCAGAAGCACATTCGAGCAATCTGCGCATGTGATCCCATGTACGCCTTCTGATGACTAAATCGGGGCTTGCAATATGCAAACCTTCTGGTTTTGCAAGAAGCCAGTGAAAACCAACGAATTCAAGATTTTCCTTCTCAAGAATACTCCGGATTTCTATAATCTTCTTGCCAATTGTCGATTGACTGAAATCTTCAAACACTGAAAATGGCGCAATCTCAACACCTGTAAACCCTTCTTGAATTGCAAGGCTACATGCTTCAGAAAAAGGAATCTGTCCAAACAGCTCATTACAAACCGCATAACGCATAATTAATTCTCCGATTAGTAAATAGAAGCATTAAAGAATGAAAATCAGTATCTCACAGGGCCATTTTCTCTGTTCGATCTATAAATTCCTTCGATGATGCGCGCGACCTGGAGGCCATCTGAGCCAGTCACCGAGGGAGCTTGCCCCTCC
>MWDY01000159.1 GCA_002070755.1 Spirochaetes bacterium ADurb.Bin110
TGACAAATGCATAGCGTTTCATTTTTTTATCCTTAAATCAATAGGGCACAATGGAAATAGATATTGCGGGCTTGCATATCTTGGCAAGCCCGCATAAATCGCTCAGTACACTTTTTTCCACTCTTCGATGTTGCTCTTGTCGAATTTGAATGGAGGCCCGAGCAATACTTCGGTACCGCCATCTGGTGCTTGAGTGATGGTGTAGTTTCCTAGACGTCCAGCACTAAACTTCTCTCCAACCTTGCCGGTAATCTTGCCACTCACAAGGCCAGTCGCTACATAAGATCCAAGGTAACCAACGTCGATTGGATTCCAGAGGAACATATAAGGACAGACTCCATTGTTGATGTATTCGGCCATTTCGGAAGGCAATCCAAGACCGGTCAGGAAGACTTTTCCCTTGAGCCCCTTGTCGGTGAGCACTTTTCCAGCCGCGGCTATGCCAACTGTGGTTGGGGCTATGATCACCTTCAAGTTTGGATAGGATCGAAGAAGTCCTTCGGTTTCGGAGACGGATTTATCGCGCAGATCATCGCCATAGGCAATCTTGACAAGCTTTAGATCTTTATATTCTGGTTTGGCGAGCTCTTTTTTCATGAAGTCGATCCAGATGTTCTGATTCGATGCTTGGCTCGTCGCCGAGAGAATAGCTATCTCGCCCTTGCCACCAGCCATGTCATACGCAGCTTTGATGAGCGTCTGGCCGATCTTCTCTGAATCCGCTTGATTGACATGGGTTAATCGCGCCTGTGGGTTGACCGAAGAATCGAGAGAGAACACCTTGATGCCTTGTGCGCTTGCTTTCTTTAGGACAGGCGTCAGGGCATCATAATCATTGCCGACAATGCAGATCGAGGCGACTTTCTGAGCAATAAGCTGCTCGATTATTTGAATTTGTGCCTCGGCGGTAGGCAGATCGGGTGAGCGCAGAATTGCCTCGAAGCCCTGTTCCTCTATGCCGACTCTGAATCCCTCTAGCTGTTTTTCGCCGTATGGATTGCCAGTGTTCTTGAATACAATGGCAAATTTTGGCTTCTCTGCCGCAAATACGGCAGATGGAATGATAAGCGCCAGTACGAATAGTATAAGCGCTACTCTAGATACTGTCTTTTTCATATCAGCCTCCTTGTGCTGAATTTTTATGAATATCTGAACCATCTCCCACACCTGACCGGTGCGCTAGAGTGGCCGATTTCCTTGGAGATCGATTAGCTCGATCGGTAAAGTTTTGCACAAGCACAGAAAGAATGAGAAGAATCCCTAAGATTATGAGGATGACCTGCGCCGATACATTCCGCAGACCAAGTCCATAGTTCAAGAATCCTATCAAGAAAATAGCAATAAGCGGTCCACCAATGCGCCCCTTGCCACCTGAGGTACTTATTCCACCCAGTACCGTCATGGCAATAGCATCGAGTTCATAGTTAAGGGCTACATTCGGTCTTGTACTGCCCATGCGCGAAGTAAGAAAGAGCGAAGTAAATCCAGCCATAAGCCCTGCTAGCGTGCTTACGCCAAGAATTACGCGATCGGTTCGAATGCCGGAATATTCGCTGGCGGTCCTGTTGTTTCCGACTGCGTACACCATGCGTCCGAAGCGAGTTTTATGGAGGATAATCGAAAAAATAATCGCGGCGATGATAAACACTATGAAGATAAAGGGTACTTTACCTATGTATCCCCAAGCCAAAAAGCTGAACCAGGAAGGGAACTTCCCAGCCGAGCGATCTTCGAGAATCACATAGGCAATTCCACGGTAAACCGTCATAGTGCTGAGTGTAATAATCGTTGCGGAAAGCTCTCTAAACTTGATCTGAAGAAAACCATTGATAAAACCGCAGATTGTGCTTACAAGGAGGGCTAAAACCATGGCCAGAGGCATAGGAACCCCTGCATTATAAGAAACTGCCATCAACACAGAGCTGAGCGCTACGATTGAACCCACCGATACATCGATGTTGCCAAGAATAATTATCATCGTCATGGGCAACACGAGAAAGGCCTTATCGAGAAAATTCATCGGCGTGCTCAAAAATGTATCGAGGCTAAGATAATACGGGCTAAGAAATGAATTTACGACATTTACCGCCAGAAAAAGAACAAAGAGAAAAACTTCCCACTGGTATCGTTGGAGCGCATGCGGTCTATTGATATCGAGCCCTGATTTTCCCATCTCTTTCCTCTCAAATTGCGCGCTTTTTAAGCGCTGCCCTTTCGTTTCGCCGCTGTAACAGAACATTGGAGATTATGGCAGCAAGGATGACGATTCCTTGAATGAATTGCTGCCAAAATGGTGAAATATTGATTAGTGGCAGGGCATTTGCAAGAATGCCAAAGAGAATCGATCCCAAAATAATGCCCGTTACTCTTCCTCGCCCGCCGGATACACTGACACCGCCCAAAACCGTCGCGGCAATTACGTTCATTTCATATCCAACTGCCGTATCTCCCTGTGCCGATGCAAATTTGCTTACCCACAGCACACCAGCCAATCCAGCAAGCAGACCCATAAGCGAATAGACAAGGAGAATAATGCGTCTTCGCTTTATACCAATAAGTTCGGCTGTCTCTGGACTTGAACCCACGGCATAGATATATCGACCTGTCTTGGTTTGATTGATAAAATAGGAATAAAAAATATAAATTATTACTGCAAAAATAATTAGATTATTGATGCCCAAGGTAGTACCTGTGCTCAGATTTTTGAAACCCGTCGACATTTGATAAGCGCTGACCCATTTACCCTTGCTAACAAGGTAGGTCATGCCTCGAAGAATATTCATAAGGCCGAGAGTTGCAATAATTGGAAGAATATTGAAGTAAGCGATAAGCACACCGATGATCGAACCGGCAGCAAGTCCAATCGACATTCCCTCTAGCAAAGATAGCAAGGGCGATATCTCTGGATTTGCGCTCACAGTTAGCGCTGTCACCATGCCAGATAGAGCCATTGTGGAACCAATCGACAGATCGATGCCTCGGGTCAGAATGACCATCATCATACCTACCGAAAGAATGCTCAAAATTGCGGTATTGGCAAGTAAATCCTTGATATTCGCCAGGCTTAAAAAACTGGGATTTCGCAGTTGAAATATTGTAGATAGGATTATTATAAAGAGAAGCAAACCTAGCTCTCGAAATGATTCGGAATTCTGCAACAGTTTAGATACACTCAATTTGGATGAGCCAGTCGGAGCATTATCTTTGAGAGACTGATCGATGTCGCTTGATGCTATCTTTTTATGCGATTGCATGCGCTTGTCTCCTCTGGCTAGTCATTGCCGCCTCGAGGATAGCTTCCTGAGTGGCTATTGCCGTCTCGAATTCTGCGGATTTTCGACCTTCGCGGAGTACCACTATGCGATCGCTCATGCCTAGAACTTCGGGCATCTCGCTCGAAATCATTATAATGCCGTAGCCTTGTTCCGCGAGCTGATTCATGATGCGGTAAATCTCGGTTTTTGCGCCTACATCGACGCCTTTGGTCGGTTCGTCCAAAATAATCAGCTTGAGCTTGGAAGTTAGAAGCTTAGCCACGATGAGTTTTTGCTGATTTCCTCCAGAGAGCGTGGAAGCTTTTACATAGATGTGAGCGGCTTTTACCTTGAGATCGTTTATCAAGCGTGCCGCAATTTCTCGCTCTTGGTCTTGCTTCATGAAGCCTCTTTGGCAGAAGGATTTGAGAGATGCAAGGGTGATATTGCGAACCAAATCCCAGTCGAGCACAAGCCCTTGTTTCATCCG
>MWDY01000160.1 GCA_002070755.1 Spirochaetes bacterium ADurb.Bin110
GAGCGCCATGGGCTTTTCGCAGATGACATGGCTACCGGCCTCAAGACAATCGATCGCGATGCGTGGATGGTAGCCCGACTCTGTCGCAATGGCGCATATGTCGGGCTTTTCTTTTTTGAGCATCTCGCGATAGTCAGCATAAACTTTTGCGTCCGCTCCACTAGAACCTGTGCGATATTCCTGCACGCGCCTTTGCGCACGATCGATGACCGGGTCGCAACACGCGACGAGCCGCAATCGTTCTTTGTTGGCTAGCACAGATTCGATATGTTTTGAACTAATGCGACCACAACCGATAAGAGATATGCTTATCATCTATAATTATTCCTTAATCTTAAAATTATTAATGACTCCTAATAAATGCTATACCATTCTTGCGAAACTGCTTCCACAGATGAAAATGCTCTAAGAATATCTCTGTTATTAGAAAAGGCCAACTTATATTCTTCCAAATTACTTACGATTTTTGTCACGAGCATAGGAATTTCCTCAAAAGATCCAAATTCAATATATCGAATGCCTCTTTCTTCTAATTCATTATATTGTAACCATTTCGCATTTAGTACGACCGCACCAGCATAGATATATTCCTGAAATGAAGCCGATAGGGCATCTGTGGTTTGTCCATGAATAAATATATCCGCACAACATCGAAACCTAGCGATGTCTTCTGTCTGCATAAAATTCTCAAATATCTTAAAATTATTAGTTATGCTTCTAATTTTTTCTCTCACCTCTTCATGATAATCAATATTTAGATTTCCATATGTCATTTGTATAACAATAAAAAGCTTATCAAGAATCTTATTATCAACTTTAGCAAGCTGTTCTATAATTGCTAAATGTTGTTGATTTACCGAAGCATTATAGCCAATATTTAGAATTATCTTGTCGTTTGGTAGTCCTAGCTTAGCCATGCTTGTTTTTTTATCTTCTAGCTTCTTAATATTGTCTATAATATCGAAGGACTCAATTCCATAACGGAGTGTCCTTATCTTATTGTCATAAATGTTTCCGAATACAGATATTATGCGATCATGCATTTTTTGAGTAGCAACAGTAATCATATGACATTTATCTAGATAAGATTTCAATCTCTTTAATTGAAAATCACTAGCTCTAAATAAATCACTTCCCCAGAAAGAATAAATCTCTTTTTTTGCTAGCTTATGATAAAAATGCGCCTTCCAACATGATTGCTTATCAGCAAAATGGACATGTATGGCATCATAGTATCTATTTCTATAGACTGGATTTATACTATATAATATATTCAGAACTCCGCGGATTATTGGAAATTTCTGAATGAAAGAATTATCTATATAACCAAATAATACTACATTATTCGCCTTATAGAACTGTAAATACTCCTCATTACTGATCCTTCCAGTATATAAGAAAACTGTTGCATTATTTGCTATTAAAACATTCTTGATATAATCTCTAATCCATATAGAATTCCCATCTCCAATGATAAGTACCTTCAATCTAAACCTCATTTATTTGTAAATGTTTCCGAAATCTCTTGAATTTTTTCGTAATCATCAACTCTTCCTATGTCTATCCAATATTCTTTTATTTCATATTTTGTAATAGTCAAATTATTTGCGAGCATATTATGGATTAAGTTATCCATTCCAAAATATTGATTTTTCGGAATAAGCGAAAAAATGCCTGGTTTCATTACATATATACCTGCTAGTGCATAAGTAATAATATCTGGTTTTTCTTCAATCCCTGTGACTATATCACCTTCAAAATGAATATTGCCAAAAGCATATGGCATAATTATCTTTTTTATTCCAACAGTAAACAAAGAATCTTGAGAGACTGAAAAATCATAGAACTTGGCAAAATCGACTAGGCTAAGAATATCGCCATTCATAACAAGAAAAGGCTCTTTAATCTGATTTTCTAATAGTTTAATGGGGCCAGCAGTACCTAATGGCTTATCCTCCTTGCTCAAAATCAATTTAGCGCCATATCTTTTTCCATCTCCGATGAATCTTTCGATATAATCGGATTTATAATTAGTTGCAAGAAGTATTTCGTCGAAGCCATATTTGACCAATCGTTCAATTTGAATTTCCAATATTGCTTTTTCGCCAATTGGCATCAATGGTTTTGGAATTACATTGGTAAAAGGCTTCAATCTGGTCCCAAGACCACCTGCTAGAATTACAGCTTTCATATCATCTCCACAATGATTTTCAATAATAAATACTTCAATTTATACATACTTTTATGTATCCTTATGTAGAAATCTAAACATAGATCTTATTTCTTTCCTAAATAGATAAGCATATAGAATAGAAATTATTATAAATGCCATATATTTAAGTTCTATTTTCTCATAACCAAAATAATTAACTAGAGCAGATACAGATAAAATAAGTAATAGATAAATAATATATCTATAGCTTTCTATTGATCTATAATATTTTTCTCCTATTATTGTCTTTAGCACAATGTATAACATCGAGCTAATACAGGAAGCCATAGCCGCACCTGAAACCCCAAATGCTGGAATTAGAAAGAAGCATCCTACTATATTTACAACAATATTAATCGAAAAAATTATCAGATTCCAAAAAGTCTTCTTTGATATATTTATACCAAGTCCGGTAGTTTCAGCGACAGTGTAGCAAATAGGTGAAAAGAGAAGAAAGGGGAAAAAGAGCTTAGCATTACGGTATTTTTCTCCAAGAATAATAAATATAGGATCTTGGCAAAAGATAATGAGCAAAGAAATCAAGAGCAATAGAAATATCATATATTGATGTACTTGATTAAAAATATTTTTTTCGCTCTTATAATTGTTATAGACATACGGTGCCCAATACACATTGAATCCCGCTTGAACAATATTTACTGTACTCGCTAAGCTTACAGCAATAGAGTAGATCCCTAAATCAGAATATCCGAGCATATTTTTGAGCACTATCTGCGAAACTGAACTATTAGCCCACGATAGAAAGGTAATGGGCACCAATGGTAGTGCAAATTTTATAATATCTCTAGAAAACTCCTTGTTAACATTATCAATTATGAAATTGAACCTTTTCTTTTGAAACAAATAAAAACTACAAATGACGACAAACCGAGAAATTACCATAACCAGAATCGCAGATTGATAAGATGAATTAAAGTATCCAGATACTAAATATGAAAATTTTACAAATAAGATATCGATAACTGCTTGTATAGTATACCATTTCCCATCTATCTGCATCCTATAAAACAGGCTCAAATATCTGCTTAATATGCCTGTTGTCGCACTGATTGCTAATAAAAAGACAAATCGAAATCCTTTTTCTCCTACAATTTCAGTAGAGACCTTATCATGAAAGACAAAAGCAACAAGGCTTAATAATAAAACTGTCAAAATCGAAATAAAAAGACAAAAAGAAAATAATGAATCCTTTGCTTTCTTATCATCTAATTCATTGTAGAATCTTACATATGCCTGGTCTAACCCTAAATAAGCAAGAGACATTAGCATCGATGAATAGGTATAGAATAGATTAATCCTGCCAAGCGAATCAGGAGAATAGATTCTCGTCGAAATAGGAGCAGATATTAAACTTATTGCGAATGATACCCATGTCGCTATTGAAAATTTTGCAACATTTTTAGAAAAGGATCCGAGATTTGATTTCATCACTGGTATTTACTTTCATAAGCAATGATAATAATGAACATAATTCTTGAATCCTCTTTGAGTTAATAGTGATATTGGCTCCCTACTGCTTATCTTACTAGCTTCGTGGCGGGATTACCTACCCAGATCTGCTCATCGGAGATATCTTTTGTAACGACTGCACCTGCGCCAATTATTACGGACTGCCCGATTTCCCTTCGTGGCAATATGGTAGCATTAGAACCTATATATGATCTTTGTCCTATTTTGACATAGCCAAGCAAAACCGCATTAGGCCCTACAGTAACAAAGTCACCTAATTCAACATTGTGGGTTATATTCGAGTAATAGTTCAATTTAGCAAAATCCCCTATTTTTGAAAATGCCGATACATTTACATCATGTTGAATTATTGAGCCATTTCCTATGGAAACATACTTTGATAATCTAGCTAAGGGCGAAATTACGGTTGCAAATCTAACATTAAAGGTTGAATAATAAGCAAATAAACGGGATCTGGAATTTGGGTCATCTAGACCTATTAAGAATTCACAATTCTTATTTTGACTTATTATCTTTTCAGCATCCTTATCATTACCTAAGACAGGAATGTTGAGATATGACTCAAATAGATTTGGATCTATTATTCCGACAATCTCACGTTTGCAGGATTCGCATAGTTCTACTATTTCAACAAAACCACCAATCAATATTATAGGAGAAAACATAATCAAAACTCCTTAATATAGCCACATCATGTTTATAGTCTCTTTAAATCTATCGTATATTTTTAATGGGAATCCTAATCTTTTATAAAGATTAAATATCTTATACACATTCAATCAAATATTTCTGCAAAGACCAAATCTCAAGAGCGCTACCGATAACACCCGTCGGTACCTGTAATAAGGAGACTGTTGTTACCCTCCCCCTCCATCGCGGCCGCAACACGCTGATGATCAAGGCAAGAGTATGTCTTTGAAGCATCCATAATGACTTAAAGAGGCATCCGCTGTGCTTCAAAATGAATGTTCACAAAATGAACATTCTATGTATAGACAAAGTCTCACCAAAATACAAGGGGGGTCTTTTATGAAATGAATGCAATAAGACAGGGACAGCGATAGGATATAAATAAATTATCCAGATAGGAAATCCTTTCAAAGGAAAACCCTGTTTATCTATTTCCATCCAGCCATCCAGTCGACACATTATCCCGATCATCCTATCCAATCCTGACAATCCAGTCAAATGGAATTAGTTTCTCGCTTTTTTGCAAATTTGGCGCGGACTTCTGGATCGGCGATGAGTTTTTGGAGCGCCTGCTGCGCAAAGGCCAAAAGGAGCCCCAAAAATCCTCCGGCAAGGGTACCAACAATGCACATTGTTGCACGGGCAGGTTCGCTCTTTAGTTCAGGAGGGACCGCGGGATCGATCACTTCGACAAAGACCTTTTCTGTGGCGTCTTGCAGGCGTAAATTTTCGAGGCTGCTCAAAAGCCCTCCATAAATCTTTGTCGCAAGCTCTAGTTCAGCTTGTAGATTTGCATACTCAAAGAGAGCTTTAGGTGTCTCTGTCATGGATGGACCGACACCTCCACCTGTTTTTTCAAAATCATCGATTTGTTTTTGTATGGCTGCGAGCTGAGCCTTGGCCTGGGAAATCTTTGGATTATCTGCTGATAGAGCGTTTTCAAGGCTCGAAATTTGAATTTCGAGGGTGATTTTCTGCTGAATAAGAGAGCGATAGAGATCGAGCCCTTGCTGACTTTGCGTCTGCGGTGCTATGAGTTTGTTCTTCTTTTGGTAATCTGCCATTTTATTCTGGAGTTCGCGTACTTTTTTTTCTTGCTCGGCAGCCTGTTGTTCCAATACCACAATGTTCTTGCCGCTCGCGGTGAGCACACGATTGGCGAGGTCTTGCTGCAACAAATCAATCGCAGTATTGACGATGCGAGCGGAGAGCTCAGGATCTTTTGTCTTGGCTGACACTTTTATCACCGAAGTATTGGTATCGACGGAGACAGAAAAAATGTTCTTCTGAAATGCCTGCAGCGCTGCGGAGAGCGGGCTTATTGTCTTTAGTTTCTCTGGTTCTTTGATAAGTTTTGGAATCAAATCGAGCTCATTGATCACTTTAGTGGCAAGTTCGCGGCTATTGAGAATTGCTTGGATCTTGACCGTGGGATCTCCAGAGCTAGCCCCCGGAAGGCTCACGCCCGCCATCGCTGCAAGCCCCGCGTATTGTGAAAGCGCTGAGGTTGAGCCTGAAATCGGCAGTAAGGTACTCGTTGCAGTATAGATATTAGGCTTACTGAGTGAATAGAGCACCGAAAACACTGCTGCTATTACCGTTATGATAATAATAAGCCATTTCTGCTTCCAGATGGTGGCAGCCAGATCGATCAAAGTGATGGATTCCGGTACAGAACTATTTTGATCAGCCACACATATCTCCTTGAATTCTAAGCAATTCTATAGACCAAGCAATGTCTTCGCCGTGAGCGCGCTCGTGAGAATACTGCTCACCAGGACAAAGCTATCGCGCACATAGGCCCAGGCCACCGAGACCTTCGCAGATTTCATCGGCACATAGACCGTATCCCCTGGCTCGAGTTTATAATTCAAGATATTCGGCTTAAAGAACAAGAAGCCTTTGCCTTCGGTACTATCGAGCTTACCTGACGCACGGATGATATATGCTTTTGCGAGATCCGCTTCATTCGAGAGCCAGCCCGATTCAGTAATTGCATCGCGAACCCTCATACCATCTCTATAGAGCACTACATTCTGGCTCGATACTTCGCCCGAGACAAGCACATAGGTCGGCACTTTGGGGATGTAGATGAGATCATCTCGTTCGAGCCTTATATTTGCTGGTGATGTAGAGAGTTTCTCAAGCGAATCAGGTATGTCGAGCGAGATGCGACCAAAGCCTTCTTTATAGAGCTGCTTCAGATTGCCAAGTTTGGCCTTTTGTACGGCTAGATCGATCTGCATGTTCGCAATCACTGCTGATGCTGAGGTCTGTGTGCTTTCCGTAGTCGTCGGCAAGGCTGTTCCAGCAGCTGTCGCAGCTTCAAGCTGAGCAATGAGCCTGTCCACTTGAGTCTGCTGGGCTGTCGCGACGGATTTTCGAATGAGAACGAGGCCTTTAGGATACGCAGTGGCCTCATAGCCTCCCGCAGCACTGAGCGCATCGGCAAGCTTCATACCTTCGACAAAGGGAAGTGTCTGTGGTTGACTAACCTCACCCCGCACAATAACAACAGGTAGGTGCTCATCTGGCAGGAGCGCTCGGATGGTGATTGAATCCCCTGGTGAAAGGATGATTTTGCTCGTGGGTTGCTCCTTGAGATAGCTCTCCAGATACACCGCCGTTGTTTCGCCCGTGATTCTCTTGATCTCTGCTTTGAGGTCGCTATAAGCGCGAGTAAGTGTTACACTTCGCAGGATGGATGAAAGTTCCATTTGGTCGTAATAGGGAATGATTTTGGGATTGGCCACTTCTCCAGCGATGCTCACTGGCTTCTGATAATATTTGGGATAGAAGATGACATTGTCGCGCGGACTCAGGGCAATCTCAGTCTTCTTGGTAACTACCTTGTCGGGAGCAAAATTGATGATGGTATCTTTTGTTTCTGTGTGCCGATGAATTTCTGCATAGCTTGTCTCTGTATCTATGAGTAAATCTTGCTCATGGACTATGTCTGAAAGTTTCATTCCTTCATACCAGGCATAGCGGCCAGGATAGCGAATCGAGCCTTTGAAGAGCACTGTATCAGGATATTTCGAAAAATCATGATTCTCCCCTGTATCGCCGGCAGCAACAAAGCGAATGATGTCCCTTTGAAGTATCTGAAAATCCTGGTGCCCTTGGAGCACTGCAATGGGATTGAAGGTGAGGTATTCTCTCCTTCCGCCTTCCTTCCAGCGCTCAATTTCACCGTAATAGATATCGGTTGTCGAGAGTAGTTGTTCAGGCCCTATGACCTGCGAAATCATCTTTGGCTCGCTGAATGAATAGAGACCTGGAAAATTCGCGATGCCTACAATTGCAATTGCATTGCTGAATTTGTCGAAATCGATTTTCTCAGGAAGGTATTTCGCTGGTACAAAGCGTATGGAATCCATTCCTCGCAGCGGTAGATCGTAGGATCCGTTGAGCACTTTGCGCGGCGAGAATGTAGTATACTCCCAGCTTCCATCGGCTTTTCTGCGCGTCAATTCTGCATAGTCGAGATTGGTGTTTTGCAAAATTTGATCAGGCGTCACCACCGAGGAGAGCATCAACTTTGGTGTGCGAGCATATGGACCCTCATATCTTATTTTTCCAGATACATATACAACTTCGAGAAAAAGGCCTGTATCAGTTTCGATTCCGCTTTCGCCAGCAGAAGGAGAAGGAGCAATAGTAGTTTGTGCTGGGGCTGGCACTATGGCAGGGCCTTCTCCAGTAGGAGCCTCAATAATCTGTACCTCCATAGCGCTCTGTGCAGTATGCGCAACTTTCGGAGCAACTGTCGTATACAGCATCACCTTGTCCATAGCCTTAAGAACTATGTCGTACTCACCTCTCACCACTTCCCTAGGCGCAAATGTCACATATTCGTACTTACCACCTCCTAGTGGCCTCACTACTTCCGCATATACACCATTCGCCTCTAACTTAATCTTAGCTAAACTAACTAAACTCCTTAAACTCATCCCCTCCCGCCACGCATAGCTACCAACAAACTCTACTGGCCCCTCTATGCTCACCGCTTCCCTATACCGCTCAGCTTCCTCCCCACTCGCCCTGTAGCCTACCTTCACTAGCCTTATTACATCTCGCGGCCCTAACTCTATGTCATAGCTCCCAGATAACACTTCCCCTGGCCTAAATGTAACATACTCATGCTTCCCATCTTCACGTAGCCTCGTAAGCTCCCCATAGTTCAAATTCGTGTCTAATAATACCTGTTCCTTCGTCAACACCTCTGAAAGCTTCATCCCAGGACGTAACGCATAAACTTCCGGACGCGCTACCTCTCCTGTTAACTGCACTACACCCTTGAACTTCTCAAAATTAGGCTCTTCCCCTATACCCCCAAAACTCGTCTTCTTCAAAAACCTTATCGAATCCTTCGCCCTAAGCGATAAGTCATACTTCCCCTCAAGCACTTCCTTCGGCGCAAAGGTCTCGTACTCAGGCGTACCATCTACCCTTAGCCTCGTCAGCTCCGCATACTCTAAATTAGTCTCCTCTAATATCTGCTCCGCACTCACTATCGACGATAACTTTAAAGATGGTGTACGCGCATACGGCCCCTGGTAGCGTATCGTACCCGTCACCGTAACTACCTCTAGAAATAAACCTAAATCAGGACTTATACCACTCGTACCTTGTCCCACACTAGGCGCTACTGGCACTTCTCCTGTACCTGACCCTGCCACAGAACTTGTGCCACTCGTGGCCTCTTGTGCCTTCCCTCCCTGCTCCCCTGCCGCAGATCCTGGCACCACTTCTCCTGCCAACCCTACCGCCTCTGCTGTCACCCCTTGCTTAGTCGTAGCTACCTGCGCCACTACCGTGCTATACAGCCTCACCTTGTCCATAGCCTTAAGAACTATGTCGTACTCACCTCTCACCACTTCCCTAGGCGCAAATGTCACATATTCGTACTTACCACCTCCTAGTGGCCTCACTACTTCCGCATATACCCCATTCGCCTCTAACTTAATCTTAGCTAAACTAACTAAACTCCTTAAACTCATCCCCTCACGCCATGCATAACTACCAACAAACTCTACTGGCCCCTCTATGCTCACTACATCCCTAAACCTCTCTACATCATTAGAAGACGCTACATACCCTACCTTCACTAGCCTTATTACATCTCGCGGCCCTAACTCTATGTCATAGCTCCCAGATAACACTTCCCCTGGC
>MWDY01000161.1 GCA_002070755.1 Spirochaetes bacterium ADurb.Bin110
ATGCTCAAAAAACATTATACTAGGTTTCCCAGACCTGTCAAGAAAAATTTGTCGTGTATCTATCGTATGTCTCTGCCAATTTGCTTCAGAATCGTTTGAGGGCGGTTTTAAATAAGACTTCAATAAATTGAGATTCTATCAGATGATATTTCTTAGACTTCATAACATGGACTATAGGGCGCGGAACTTTACTTACTTTTATGAGCCTCCAAGCATGGTTTGCAAGTATCTTCTTCGCGTGGCTACAAGTTCGATCAATTCGGCAAGCATTCGCTCATCTGCCCGCTTGGCAATGGGAAAAATATATTGTTCTGTTTCATCGGTATATCGCCTTACGAATACATCATCCGTTACATAACCAAGACTGATCATGTTGGAAATACGATCCGCGCTCTTCAGCACTCTTGCGTGCGGCGTTCCGTAATCGCGAATTCTAATAAGAAACTCGGCCTTGTTCTCGACAGGCCGCCTTGTAACTTCAAGAACCAATTTATATACATCTATGGACTCGTCATCGATCGAAAGAATGGAATCCGGATTTGTTTCCGGAGCGTCTTCTAGTAGATCGTGGATTAGAGAAGCCTTCAAGAGCACAGAATCGATATAGCCATAGTCGATGAGGATGGCCATCGTGTCCAGCTGATGCCTGAACATGTTGCCCCCGCTTCTCCTGGGTTTTCCAATTAGAGATGTCGCAAGCTGAATATACGGCGCCAGATGCATGCGTTTGAGACGTAACATCGCCGTCTTGTTCATTGTCAGGCGCTCGGCACGAAGCGCTGGATTCAGCCTTATAATAGGTATATCTACTTGAGGGCTACTCTCTTCCGGACTCATGAGAGCTCCTCTATATACAACTCGAGCTTTTCAGCCTTTGCCATGGATAGCGCTAGCTTTTCCTTTTCTTTTTCTATGATATTGCTAGGCGCAGAGGAAAGGAATGTCTTATTGCCAAGTTTCGCCTTGAGCTTTTCGATGTATAACCTTTCTTTTTCGGCCTCTTTGGAGAGGCGATCAATCAGTCTTGCGATATCGAGAAGACCTCGAACCTGTACGTGGACAGTAAATCCATTGCCTACCAAGGAAATGCTCCCCTTCTCTGGCCCCTTAGCGATCGAAACCGAGGAAGCACCCGCCAATAGGCTTATGAGCTCGATATGACTCTGAATGAATCGGCCATGCGAGAAATTGCCATCAAACTCAAGAGATAGAGGGATCGAGATCTCGGGTGCAATTTGAAACTCGCTTCTAAGTGTTCGCACTAATGTTACAATCTCTTGAAGCGCCTTGAATTGTAATTCTATTTCGGGCGATTCTAGACCCTTTGTCCATTCAGGATAGGATGCAACGATTAGGCGTCCTATGGCATTTGGCAGCATGCCATAAATTTCTTCGGTTACAAAGGGAAGAAATGGATGCAAAAGCCTGAGCGATTCTTCCAGCACCCTGAGGAGCATTGTAGTAGAGCGATCTTTCTCTGATTCGCTTCCCGATTTAGTCGACAGCTTCGAAGCTTCGATATACCAATCGCAGAAGTCATTCCAAAAATAGGAATAGACTGCCTGGGCGGCGTCATTGAAGCGCCAGGATTCGAAAGCCTGACTGGCTGTTTTCGCGGCTTCATTCAGCCTATGCAAAATCCATCGATCGGTGTCGCTATAGGCAAGAGCATGTTCTTCAAGAAGAGTACGGCCTTCGAGATTCATAAGGATATAGCGCGAGGCATTCCATACCTTATTTGCGAATTTGCTGCCTAATTTGAAGCTTTCTTTATCGAGGAGAATATCCTGGCCAGCAGCGCAATTATAAGCTAGGGTAAATTTTAGGGCATCTGCGCCATATTCTTCGACTATATCGAGTGGATCGATGCCATTCCCGAGGCTTTTGGACATCTTGCGGCCATGCTTATCTCGGATTAGACCATGAATGTAGACTTCCTTGAAGGGGCTCTGCCCTGTAAATTCCATGCCAGCCATGATCATCCTAGCCACCCAGAAAAATATAATGTCGTATCCAGTTACCAAGGCGCTTGTAGGGTAGAAATATCTAAGGTCTTCTGTATCCTCAGGCCAGCCAAGCGTACTGAAGGGCCAAAGCCAACTTGAAAACCATGTGTCTAGGACATCTTCATCCTGATAGATGTTGCTGGAACCACAGTGCGTGCAAACCGCTGGATCTTCGCGGCAGACCATCATAGCGCCGCAATCGATGCAATAGAATACTGGAATGCGGTGCCCCCACCAAAGCTGGCGAGAAATACACCAGTCGCGAATATTTTCGAGCCAATGGCGATAGGTGTGCTCCCACTTTTTCGGGAAAAAGACAACTTCCCCATCCTGCCAAGCCTTTAGGGCTTTATTGGCGAGGGGTTTCATTCTAACAAACCACTGCCTCGATAGATATGGTTCAATAGCGCTATGGCATCTGTAGCAGTGACCGATCGCATGCACGATTTTTTCTTCGCTTTTTAGAAGACCTTGTGCTTCGAGGTCTTCAAGCACTGCTTTGCGGGCATCGAGTACATTTAGGCCGCGATATTTCTCGGGCACGGCCTCCGATAGTGTCGCATCCGGATTGAGAATATTGATTCTCTCGAGTCCATGTCGCTGGCCTACAAGAAAATCGTTCGGATCATGGGCTGGTGTTATTTTAACGAGACCTGTGCCGAATTCTGGGTCCACATAGCTGTCTTCGATTATGGGGATTATGCGCTCCGCAAGGGGCAAATGAACTTTCTTGCCAATGATAGCATGATAGCGCTTGTCGTCTGGATGAGCTGCAACGGCGGTATCGCCTAGCAGTGTCTCTGGACGAGAAGTCGCAATTTCGATCTTGCCATTCGGGCACTCTGGACAAGGGCCATCTACAAGTTCGTACCAGATATGCCATAGAGAACCTGGTTCATCCTCGTGTTCAACCTCGTCATCCGAAAGAGCAGTACCGCAGGATGGACACCAGTTTACAAGGTATTCGCCGCGATATATCAGATCTCTTTCGTAGAGCGTCACAAAGACTTCTCGGACAGCTTTCGACAATCCTTCATCCAGAGTAAATCTTTCCCTGCTCCAGTCGAGACTGGATCCAATTCTAGCAAGTTGATTATCGATGAAGGCGCGATGCTCTCTCGCAACTTTCCATGTCTCTTCGATGAAGGCTTCACGTCCCATTGTCTCGCGGTCTCGTCCTTCTTTGCGAAGTTTGCGTTCCACTACGTTCTGGGTTGCTATGCCTGCATGATCTGTACCAGGCAGCCAGAGTGTCGGAATTCCTTTCATGCGACGATACCTAATCTGGATATCCTGGAGGCAGTTATCCAGTGCATGCCCTAAATGTAGGGCACCTGTTACATTGGGAGGAGGAATTACAATGGTAAAGGGCTTCTTATTCATGTCTATCTTAGGCCGAAAATGGCCCTCGCGCCTCCACATTTCGTAGATGCGCTCTTCGAACGATTTGGGGTCGTAAGCTTTTGCAAGCTCGACTGATTTCATGCTCTCCTCCGCATTGCCCTTATTCCAGCATTATATGATGGAATGACTGAAGTGCACAAAAGAATACCGCAAAACCAAGGCCGCTTGTAAGGGGGCAAAATGATTTTTCGACCTCTTTTCAACGCCATATTTCTGTAGCATAATAGTCATCATGAGAGAAATAGAACCCTGGAAATTCCTCGATGAATATCGAGGTCGTGTTTTTGCCGAAAGATGGCCTACTATTCCACAGCTATTCGATATCACCACTGATCGCTTCCCCGATAGACCGTGCTTTACGATATACAGCCCTCAGAGAGTGAGCCTGAATTATAGCGAAACTCATGAAATCATTCTGAAAGTCGCTTCATATCTCGCTTCGATTGGCTTTGGACCGAATAGTCATATAGCGGTGACAGGCAAAAACTGCCCAGAATGGGGTATTGCATATATTGCAGTTCTCTATACTGGTGCGATAGTTGTTCCAATAGACTATCAGCTATCTACACAAGATATTACAATGCTGATGCATGCTGGCGATGTAACGGCAGCTTTTGTCGACGAAGAGAAATACGAAGAAATCCAAAGAGACTCTGCAGGGATGCCTTGTTTCAGCTTGGCCAGGGGTGTGGGAACCTTTATCTATGATTTGGAGCCACCGGCGGGTTTCGTTTTTACTCCTCCTCAAGTTCCGACGCAGAGCACCGCAGCCATTCTTTTCACCTCAGGCACAACTGGCGATCCCAAGGGAGTCATGCTTAGCCATGAGAACCTTGTCTCTGACTGTTTCTTGGCTCAAGCAAACCTGAATATCTTCGGACAGGATATATTCTATGCGCTCTTACCAATCCATCATTCATACACGATGCTGGCAGTCTTCATCGAGTCTTTTTCGGTCGGGGCGGAGACTGTTTTTGGCAAGCGCATGGTAGTCAAACAGATTCTCTCCGATCTCAAAGAAGCTAAGATCACCATGTTCCTCGGAGTGCCAATGCTCTTCAATAAGCTCCTAGCAGGTATTCTGAAGGGGATCAAGGAAAAAGGAGCGCTAGCTTATGGCCTTATTAGGGCTTTGATGGCAATCTCGGGCTTTATAAAGAAGACTTTTGGTGTAAATCCTGGAAGAACTTTCTTTGGTTCTATTCTCGAAAAAGCAAGCCTTTCTTCGATTCGCATTTGCATCTCCGGAGGCGGCCCTCTCGATCCAAAGGTATTCAGGCAGTACAACCAGCTCGGTATAGACTTCGTCCAAGGCTATGGCCTTACCGAGACCTCGCCAATCCTCACTCTCAATCCAGTCGAACATTATAAAGAGACATCGGTCGGGAAAGTGCTCCCAGAAGTAGAGATGATCATCGACAATCCCAACGAGGATGGTATCGGCGAAATCGTGGTCCGCGGTCCAATGGTAATGCAAGGGTATTACAAGATGCCCGAAGAAACGGCAGAAGTCCTTTCGCCAGACGGTTGGCTGCGGACTGGCGATGTCGGAAAACTAGACGATGAGAACTATCTATATCTTGCAGGCAGAATAAAGAATGTAATTGTCACCGAAGGCGGCAAGAACGTCTACCCAGAGGAAATCGAAAACGAGTTCCAACTCTATGACGAAATCGACCAAATCCTTGTACGAGGCTATATACCTGAAGGGAAGACAGTAGCCGAAGAAATCGAAAGCCTCATATACCCAAACCAGGACTGGATTTCGCAGAATCACCTTTCGCATGAGCAGGTCGAAGCGCGGGTTCATGACATCGTAACCGAAGTAAATCAAAGACTGCGCTCCTATGAGAAGATCACGCGGATTCATATTCTCAAAGAACCGCTCGAGATGACCACTACACAGAAGCTCAAGCGACATAGTGCAAAGGTATAGGAAGCTCGGCTTTAGCGGCCAAGATTTTGCTGATTGGAATATTTGCTAATCCTATCGAGTATGGTCTATAAGATGTTGCAGACATTGACCAGCCTGTTTCTCAGCTGCACAATGTCGTTATGTACTGCGATGCTCATTTGCATTTGATAGACTTAGAGAGATATGAGCCTGACTTTGCCCTCAGAGCCTTGCCATATGATTGGCGAGGCTCAGTCGTATGTCATGACCCTGAAGAATTTTTGCGAAGCGAGGCCTTGCGTCTTAAGCTGCCTTTTACGATTGCGGGATTTGGAATTCATCCTCAAGAACCGGATATGCAGCATGCCGAGTTTCTCAGCAGGCTATGCGAGCAACGAAAAATCGATTTCATAGGAGAAGCAGGCTTCGATTTCTTTGGCGATGGACCGTTGCGGTCAAGAAGCACTGATGCCATGCACTTGCAGCTCGAAGCTTTTCTTTTTCAGGTTCATCTGGCATCTCATGCCCGACTTCCGCTTGTAATTCACATTAGAAAGGCGACAGATGTCATTATGGCGCATAGCCGCGAGCTTAAGCGCTTGCCTTCTATCATCTTCCATTGCTGGCCAGGAAGGCTCGAGGAAGCTCAGATGATTTTGAAAAAAGGAATAAACGCCTATTTCTCCTTCGGTACGCCATTATTGAGGGATTCGAGACATGCAATCGAGTCCTTGATGGGTCTTCCTGTTTCTAGGATTCTCTCTGAGACGGATGCTCCCTGGCAACCGCCTCACGGGGCTGAATATACAAGTATGAATCATATTGTCGATGTCGTCGAAAAAATGGCCTCTGTACTCAATATAAGCCTTGAAGCTCTGAAACATGAACTCGCTTTGAATTTTGCAGCGGCATATCTTCTAGAAAGCTCCAAAATCTAGCAGAATGGAGCAAGATATATGGCAGAGCCCGTAGAAAAAATCAGTCCCTCTCAAAGAACCGAAGGATCATTTCTTGATAGGACGAGAATAATCGCGGGCGATGAAGGACTTGCTAGACTTGCCGATGCAAGAGTGGCGATCTATGGGCTTGGCGGTGTCGGAGCTGCCTGTGCACTGGATCTCGTTCGCGCTGGAGTTGGTTATCTCCATGTCATAGATTATGACATTGTAGAGTATTCAAACCTCAATAGGCTCGCCTTTGGCTATAATAGATATGCTGGGTTAGCCAAGACAGAGGCATTCACCGATGCAGCCAGAGAAATCAATCCTGCAATCCAAATCGTGAGTGAAAAATCATTTTTCTCAGCCGAATCTGCAGCACAAATAGTTGCTCGCGAGTGCAGTTTTCATGCAGATTGCATTGATTCGCTTAGCCCCAAGGTGAATCTTATAGCCTCGCTATACATGGAGCACTTAGCTTTCATATCGAGCATGGGGACTGCAGGCAGAATAATGCCTGAGTCGCTTAGGCTTGGCAAAATGCAAGAGGTGAAAGGCTGTCCTCTTGCACGCGCAGTGCGTCAGCGACTCGGCAAAAGGGCGATTCCTCTCGATTTTCCTGTAGTATGGTCGGACGAACCTCCTACTAAGCCGTTCTATTTAGAAGGAAAGCGCGGCATTCAGGGTTCGATGCCTTTTGTCCCCCAGACTGCTGGCCATATCATGGCTTCTTGGATTGTGAGGACAATCTTGAAGAAACAGTCTCTCTGACTGATTCTTTTCAAGCTCTGTCTGTTTTGTCTATTCAGCATCGGCACCGAACAGAAATCTTCTCGGATTTTCAGAACAGAAAAGCCGCTTTAACTCTATGCTTAGAACACTCTCGGAAAAATACTCCAGATAATCCCTATAGGAACGGACTTTGAAAAGATTTACCATGAAATCCGAGCCAAATAGAATGCGTTTGATTATCTTTTCTTTTTCAGGTTTTTTCAAGTTATTTAGCATAGAAGCTAGTTCATCATAGAATGAAGGCTCTCCTGCCGTGAATGAAAAATCAGTATATACATTGGGGTATTCGATAATAAAGTCGAAGATCTCCTTACGCCAATCCGCCTGTTCCTTGCCACCTATGGTTCGAATATGGCGCTTGCCCATATGGGCAAAATTCAAGATTAGTCTTGGATATCTTTGTAGGACAGATCTATATCTAGATGGAGCAGTGAATCTCAATGATTCCTCCAAAGAAATAATGCGATATCCCTGATCATCACAGTGAGTTGTAATCGGAATACCTTTAGTTTCAGCAAAGCTATATAGCAATTCGACTTTTTCTCTTTCAGCTTGATCATCGGGCCAGGGATCGAAGCCCATAGGTGGATACAGTTTTATTCCTGAAAAAAGACCATAACTTTGAGGGGTAGTATTCGCATCGTAAGAACAAGAAAGAAAGCGCTTTTCGATATCATCTTCATTCTTAGTATAATTATTGAACCACTGTTCGAGAAAGGCGGAGAGCTCCTCCGTTGTGTAATGCCCTGTGTTGATTCCCAGAAAGGGATAGACTCTCAGAAAGCCAGAGGGTCGTTTCTCTCTGTATGCGCAAATCGCAAACAAGACGTCTATTATCTGAGCTTCGATCCATTTTTGCGGAGGGCGATTATAGTAGGTTTCCGGAGAAAAGGAAGAGGGAGCGAGAAAATCCATGATAAGAGGGGTTATCACGAAAGAAGAAAATTGCTGGTCTGCTATATAAAGCTTTCCATTCCGTAAAGGAGGTGGCTGCTGAAATCTAGGTGTCTTCTTTGGCTCTTTGAATTGGCCAGAGATGTCGTCTTCAAGCAAGAATAGTATATCAGCACAATCATTATCCATTACAGCCAGCAAGTTCCTTATATTCTCACCACCTCTCTTGAACAAAGAGGAAGCGAGGTAGTCGAATGAAGCAATCTGAGAATAGATGACCTCTCTCGGTCTATGCCGCATAGATTCGATAATAGAGACAAAAGCGGGATGAGATAGGTTTAGAAGATGGCAATGAATATCATAGAATGCCGAATCTTGCATAATAGCTCCTTCGCTATCTTTCTCTTCAGGACTTCACTTTCTCTCTGTACGATGAATTTGCTACCGCTATGCCTACTACGATGAGAACTACGCTCAGCCCTTGACTCCAGCTAAACTGTTCATGTCGGATGAAGACTCCAGCGAGCACCGTTATGACCGTGACGAGATTGGTGAACACCGCAGACTGCGAAGCCTTGAGCTGAGTGAGAGAATAGTTTATAAGGAAAAACGCTCCCACCGAGGAAAGTATGCCTAGATAGAGTATACCACCCCAAACTCCAGCTGTTCTATTCCATTCACTAAATAAATAGCCTATATGACCCTTTCCTTCGATATTCTCCCAGATCGCAGGGATTAAAAAACATATAGCCGCTGACCACATCATCGCAAAGGTTCGTTCCACTGGCGAAAAGCTTTCTGCAGCCTTCTTGCTTGCAATATTGAAGAAGACTGCGCTGACCATAGATGCAGTTAAAAACAGAATTCCGATAGGCTTTGTCTCAGCATTGTTGCCTTGCCCAAAAATTGCCACAAGGATGACGCCGGCAATCGACATCACTAGGCCTATCAACTGAAGGGCAGTAAGGCGCTCTTTTAATATCAGAGCTCCCATTATAGCCACACCAGCAGGCAAGGCTCCAAGAATTATGCCTGCAACATTCGTCGCTGCATTCGCAAGTCCATAGGTCTCGAATATGAAGTAAGCGATAGGTTGAAATAGGCACATAAGCGCTAGAAGCGCAATAGGCTTCCCTTTGAAGTTCAGTTGTATTATACCTGCAATGGCAAGGATACTCATCAATAGACTAGCAATGACGAAGCGCATGGCCAGCAGTTCCATTGGGCTCAAGACTTCAAGCGCTTCTTTTGTCATAAGAAAAGAAAATCCAAATATTATGGAATAGCCTAGACCTGCTAGAATACCGCCCATTCTATTCATGATAGAAAAATACCATCTTCTCATTCGTCATGCCAGAATGTGAGTCAGCATTCCGGCTACTTGCAAAATGATGAAAAAAAATGCCATTTATAGTATATTATAATGATATCAGACAAAGGAAAAATCATGATGCAAGCCGATGTCGAAGCCTTCTGGGCTACTTTCGAAAAGGAAATTGGAGACAAGATTATCTCGAAGACAATGGGCCAACATTTCAGCTCAAAAAAATCTCAAGGCGAATGGGGTCTTCTCGTGTTGACAGCTTCGTCTATCCGCTTTCGGCCTACACCAGGAGAAAACTGGTTCCAATCGCTCTTTAGAATGGCAGCACCTAAGGTTCCCGAGGAACCAGCTTCGGATATTGTCTTGCCCTTGACCATGATTAAATCGATCGAACTACCAAAAAAGCATTTCTTCGACTTTCTCTTTAGCCCTCCTTTTACAATTTTTACTTTGAGATACCGCTTTGGAGACGAAGAGCACAGCGTTTTATTGGGAGCAGATCCCAAATCCGAGCTCTTTGCAAAGCTTATTGCGATAATTCCTGTCATGAATGAAAAATGACCGAAATTTACAAACAACTCGAAAAAGCGAATTTCCTTTTCTTCGAATATGGCATCACGGCGCTTGATGCATATTTCGACGAGAAGCCCCGACCAATCAAGTTCCTTGCAGTACAGTGTTCGCTAGTAGAGCTGGCAAGGGCTTTCGATACCCTACAGTATCCTGGTCTACCCTATGCTGACGCATCTCTATGCGATGAGCTGCGAGTCATATGTACCGAAGATGCGCTCGAAGAGAACCTTGGCAGCTCTTGGATGAATTTCAGAAGAAATCCCTCCAATGGCATATTCTATGATAAAGGCAATATATACAATTC
>MWDY01000162.1 GCA_002070755.1 Spirochaetes bacterium ADurb.Bin110
TTTCCGAGCTTCTTTAGCAGATACCCTCAACATGCCTTTCGAACCTACCCCTGATGGCACACGTGCGAAAAGCTTCTTGCCGATAGATTCGAGTCTCGGACGGACCATTTCCTTATCTAGAGAAGTAAGAATTACCCTTACGCCGCAGTTTATGTCGAATCCCACTCCGCCGGGCGATACAATGCCCTCATCTATGTCGAAGGCAGCCACACCGCCTATTGGAAAAGCAAAACCCTGATGCATGTCAGGCATCCCAAGCGCTTGTTTTACTATGCCAGGCTGTCGAGCTACATTTACTAATTGTTCTATGGATTTATCTTCACGAAGAAGGTCGAAAAGCGATTCGGAGGCATAGATGCGAGCAGGAACATGCATTCCTTCTCGTATAGGAATCAGATATGAGAACGGATCGATCCGTTCGATTTCCATAGGCCTTCCTGCTCTTAGATAAGATGTTCTATTCTGCGAGCCTCCGGAATTCCTAATTTGTTCAACATAGTGCGATACGCTTCCTCTGTCCCCGAAGTTATGATTTCTAGAGAAGGACTTACAAATTCATCAAAAAGGACTCCCTCGGCTTGTTCTGCATTTTCAATGCTTCTATTTTTTATCAAATTGGATTGCCAGTCTGCTTTCTTTAATAGCTCGACTACAGCTTTGGCTTGCAGATCGGCAGGATCGATAAATTCCATCTCTGGCGCCAGAGACTTGAATAAGTCCATAACAATGGGATAATGCGTGCAGCCAAGAAGCACCTTATGTACCGGATGAAGCGCTACAAGCTGCGCAAGCATCGATGAGATCTCCTCTCTGATGGCTGATTCGTCCTCTATTGATTCATCGATAAGCGCAGCTAGCCTTCGGCTTGGTACTCCATGAATGCGCACGGCAGGATTAAGATCGCTTGCCAATTTTGCATGTAAGCCTGAGCCGATAGTGAACTCCGTGCCAAATAGGCCTATATCCGATTCCCCGCAGGTAGCGAGATATCGCGCTGCCGGAGAGATAATATCGACTATCGAAAATTCGCCAAAAAGCTCCAAGCGATCTATCGTAGCAGAAATAGTGTTGCATGCAATCGCCACAATTCGAATATTGCGTTCCGAAAGGACTTCTAGCATGTGTGAAGTTAGCTCTACTATTTCATCCAATGGTCTATTACCATAAGGCACATTAGCATTATCGCCTATGTAGATGATATCAGCTGGTACATTTCTTAATAAAAGGCTCCGAACAACTGTGAGCCCGCCCATGCCGCTATCGATAACTCCAATTTTCTCATTCATAAATAATATTGATACACGACTATAGCTTTCTGTCAATCGAATGTCTTATTACGGGGGCAAAAGCGCATTTCTTTGCAATGGCTTTACTATTCCACTATGAGTTCGAATTCAGCAGACACTGTAACGCTGATTTCAATCTCTCCTGGACTTATAGACTCTGAGCCGAAGGCCGTTGCCTTCATAACCATATTCCCAGTATCTAGCGCCGAGAACCTGTCCTGTATGCTGACTCTTATAGGAGCTCCCAATCTCAAGCCCAGCGCGCTAGCACCAACCTCGGCCTTTGAGCTGGCCTCCAAGCAAGCTGATTTGATGAGTTGAGCCTTAAATGCTTCTAGATCTCTACGATCATAATAGACTGATCGTACAACATTTGCTCCGGCCGCTATTGCTTTGTCGATGATCATGGCCAAAGATTCCAGATCAGAGATCTCAACTGAAATGCTCGTCTCAGCCTTGTAACCTTCAATGTAATTTTCTTTGCCTGTTTCCGTGCTATATACCGGCGAAATGCGGTAAGAACTTGTCTTCATCTTAGATCGTTGGATGCCTTCCCGCGATAAAGCATCTAGAACCATGGAGGCTTGATATCGAAGTTGCTCTTGAGCATTTGCAGCGCTATCGGCTTGTATCTCAATCCCGAGATTCAAATTTGCCACATCCGGCTCTACATACATCAGCGCTTGACCGTTAACCTGAATGCTGTGGCTAGGTGCTGATTGAGCACCAGCAGCAACGGCGATAAAAGACCAAATAATAAATCCGAAGAGGGTAGAAATGATAAGAAGAAAATTTTTTTTCTTTTGAGCCGTGCTCATGATCTCCTCCTTGTTTATTATATGTAGAGATAGAAACCTTAGATATAGGTAAGCATTGAGTTACTTGTTCAATAAAAAATCAATATCATCGAATAGTCGAATTTGAGAAAGAAAAGAATTTTTCAAAAGGTTTTAGAAGTCGATCATATGCAATCTGGATATTGCCTTCGAAAGCATTTATATCGTAAGAGTCATTCCCATTGTAAACATTCTGTACCAGAGACAAGACAAGTAGCATAAAAAGGTAAATATGATTCTGAAGATCCTGCCCGATTTCTTCTGCAGTTAAACGATCCTTAACCTTTGATAAAGTAATGCTAAAAAGTCTCTGCACACTGGGCTGTTCGTGATACGGCATGATATTCATTATGAATACAAGCGCATATATCTTGGGCTGTTCACGAGAAAACAATAGCAATTTTTTGCCCATTTCTATAAAGCCTAAGAGAGGACAGAAAGAGTCTTTTTCAAAAAATGATGAAAGATCATTATAGAATTCTTCGAATATTCTTTCGTAGGCAGCTTCAATCGCAGCTTGGATAATCTC
>MWDY01000163.1 GCA_002070755.1 Spirochaetes bacterium ADurb.Bin110
TGCTGATTCTCTAGACACCTATGAGCTCGTTTATGGCATCGAAGAAGAATTGAGTATTCAGATTCCAGACGAGAAAGCGAATGAATTTGAAACCGTAAAAGATGCCTTTGAATTCATCAAGACTCAGGTAAAATAAGAAGACGGTCGAAAGCGTGAAGCAAAAAGATCGTTCATGGTCAAGCGACGGACCAGAGATCTCTCCTTCACGCTACAGCGCTTTGCTGAACTTTCAGAATGCCGCAGGCATTTCTTTTCGTGATATTACACTCCTTGATATAGCTCTTACGCATAGTTCTTCTGTAAACGAGAATTCTCCCAATAGACAAGACAATGAGCGCTTAGAATTCTTAGGGGATAGTGTTCTTAGTCTATGCATATCCCATATTCTATATGAAAATCTGCCTGATAAAAATGAAGGCGAATTAGCTCATATGAAGAATGTTTTGGTATCTGAAACCTCTCTAGCATTGATCGCAATATCTCTCGGTATTGGGGAATTTCTTATCCTTGGAAAGGGAGAAGAGATGAGTGGAGGGCGAAGAAAACCAGCTATTCTAGCTGATGCTGCCGAAGCACTTCTTGGCGCTTACTATATCGATAGTGGAATACAATCTACTAAAGATATTGTTTCGAGAATATTTAAGAGCAAGATCGAAGAGCTCCGAAAAACATCAAGCAAGGACTTCAAATCTATAATTCAAGAATATGCTCAAAAGCGTGGCATAGAAATTCCTTGCTATAGGGTCACAAAAGTCGAAGGACCAGAGCACGCCCGGCATTTTTTTGTCTCTTGTGTTATCGATGGAGAAACCTTTGGCCCAATGGAAGGAATGTCAAAGAAAGAAGGCGAGCAGCGAGTTGCTCAGCATATATTCGAGGTGTTGCATAAACGAAATGCTGAAACTGCTAGACTTCTAGATATAGTGACTAAAGGCGGCGCGGAGATTGACGAGGAGATCTAGAGATCTGCTCTCTTATTCAAATCTTCCAAAATATCTAGCTTTTGCTATTTCTAGGAGCTTTTCTTTAGTATTCAAAGATGGGTCTTCGAGCACAGTATCCAAGAGCTCGGATAGAACTTCGCCCATTTGTTTGCCCCGAGGAATTCCAATTCTAGCAAGATCTTCTCCATTAATTGCTAGATCTTTGAGCGAAAGAGCCTGTTTTTCTTCTAGAATTCGATCTATTCTCTCTTTGAATTCTGATAGAGCTGGCCAAGATATGGGTTTTCCTATGGTTGCAGTCGTATCAGCCAATCTAAGCGCAAACAAATCAGGAATCGAGAAAAATCCAACGCGAGCTATGAATCTTCGGATGGCTTCATCCGTCCAACCTGGTTCGTAGTTGAACATATGATAACGCACAAGGTGGCAAACCCTGTCGATAACACGATTTGGATACTTAAGGCGCATAAGAGCTTGTCTTGCAATTCTTTCTGATTCTATCTCATGTCGATAAAAGCTCACAGTCCCATTTTCAGCACGGTAGCAAATTGGTTTGCCAATATCATGCAAGAGGGCCGCAAGACGTAGAGTAAGGAGCCGTTCTTCTTCTAGATTATCCGGAATTATAGCATCAATGGTCGAAAGCAGGTGTTCATAGACATCCTTCTCGCGATGATTCGGCTGAGGTATTCCTCTGCATTCTTGTAATTCTGGAATTATCTCTTCTATTAGCCCGGTATCCGATATAAGTCGCAAGCCAATTGAAGGCTTGGCTGTCAATAATATCTTAGAGAATTCATCGCGAATTCTTTCTGCGGAAATCTTCGAAAGAGTGCTCGAACACTTAGCGATCGCAGCAAAGGTATTTGGTTCAATGGCGAATTCCAGCTGAGCGGAAAAACGTATCGCTCGTATTGTTCTAAGACCATCCTCCTGGAATCGATACATAGGATTTCCAACTGCGCGGATAGTCTTGCTTTTCAGGTCATTTATCCCGTCGAATGGATCGATGAATATATTTTGTGCTAAATCGATGGCCATCGCATTTATAGTGAAATCCCTTCTCGAGAGATCCTGGGTTATATCGTCGACAAAGGTGATGCTGTCTGGGTGTCTGCCATCAGAATAATCAGCCTCTTTTCGAAGCGTTGTTATTTCTATTTTATATCTACGTGAACGAGAAATAATAGTTATAGTACCATGTTTTATCCCAGTAGGTATGGCAAAAGGGAATAACATCATACATTCTTCGGGAGTAGCATCAGTCGCGATATCGTAATCTATCACAGGTCTTTTGAGAAATGAATCGCGGACTGCACCACCAACCAGGAATGCCTTTTTCCCACTTTGGATGATTCTGTCTGCGATTCTACGGACCTCTGGATCGATACTGGGGATTATCATATCTGCCTTTGGAGTGTATCTTAGGCTTCAGCTCTATGTCTATGAGGAAGCTAATATGAAAGCCCTTATTGTGACTGGTGGCGATAATCCTCCTTCATCTGTGATTCGGCATCTTTCCGAGAATAGCGATATCGTGATAGCAGCAGATGCCGGACTTGAGATATGCAGAAAGGCTGGTATAGAGCCTCATCTAGCTGTAGGAGATTTCGATAGTGTAGATCCTGCAATACTATCCCAGCTTTCAACAGATAAGATTCTTCGCTTTCCAGAAGAAAAGGATTATTCTGATACCGAGTTAGCAATAAATGCAGCACATCGCTATGGTGCAAAAGATATAATCCTTGCAGGAGGCGGGGCAGGGCGTCTTGATCATCTGCTCGCTGTAAGGGCTTTATTCGAGCGAAAGCATCCTATCAAGCAGTGGCATACCGCGAAAGAAAGTGTTTTTCTTATCCATTGCGGCTTTAAGTTGCAGGCTTCTATGCCAATAAACAGTATCGTATCTGTTTTTCCTCTCTCTGGAGGAGCCTTGGGCATGCGATCGAAAGGGCTAAAATGGCCATTGGATGGCCTAGAATGGGACTGTAGTGAATTTGGCCTAAGCAATAAGACGATCTCTGAAGAAATAGAGATCTATTCTGGAGAGAAGCCAATTCTTGTGATTTTGCCTCTTGATCTTAAAGTGTCTATCTCACAGGATTGCTAGATTACCGAATATTTCTCTTAGTTGTTGGAGGGTATCCTTTGGATCTTGGACTAGCACACGAGATCCAGCTATGAGCTCTACAATACCTATTTCTCTCGGATAACGAGGTATAATGTGCATGTGTAAATGCTCTATGCTGGCTCCTGCTGATAAGCCCATATTATAGCCAATGTTATAGGCTGAGGGGCTTCCATATTCATCAAGTGCTTCTAGGCATGCTTTAGTTAGCCTATCCAATTCTCTCTCTTCTTCAATGGTGTATTCCCGAATATCCACAATATGCCTTTTTGGAAAGACTATCAAATGCCCTGGATTATAAGGGTAGAGATTTATAGATACAATGAAATGCTCAGTCTCATGTACCACGAGCTTTTCTACTTCCTTAGAATCGTCGCGGACAAGACAGAGTATACAGCCCTTTGGTCTTTTGCCTTGTAGATAGCCAATTTTGTTAAAGTTAAAGAGATATTCCATATTGAAGTATGATATATTAGCATTATGGAAAACAAAAGCGGTTCAGAATCGCAATCTGCTTTTATGCATACTCTTAAGCAGCTTCTGAATTTTGCAGTGACTATTATTATTATCTTCTTGGTGATTAGTTCCGTTATGTTTCTTTTTGACAGATCTAGAGAATATAACGTTATATGGAGATCAATATATGAAAAATGCAATGTCCTTCTTCTAGCCATTAGTCTCTTTAATATGACAAGCATGATAGCTCTAAAGATAGCTAGTAAGGATCGTTTCTCCATTGGCCGTTTCATTTTTCAGTTTTTTCTTTTTGTTTTTTCAGTTTCGGCTCTGGTGCTGAATATTTTTGCAAAAAGCATCCGGATCTATTGAATTTTAATTGCTAACGAGGTTCTGATAACACTAAGGCTGATTGTTTTCAATTCTTGCATAGAAAGATATGGAAATGTATAGTAATTCAAATCTAGGAAACGTTAAAAAATTATCAGCAGAGATTGATCAGGAGGAATAATGTCCGTTAGAGTGCGCTATGCGCCATCCCCTACAGGAAATCAGCATATTGGCGGTGTAAGAACAGCGTTGATCAACTATCTATTCGCGAAATCCCAAGGCGGAACCTTTATCTTACGTTTGGAGGATACCGACCGCACCCGTTATTCAACAGAATATGTGCAGAATATTTACGACACATTCAGATGGCTTGGGTTTTACTGGGACGAAGGTCCCGATGTCGGTGGTTCTAAGGGACCTTATGTTCAATCTGAACGAATCGATCTATATCGAAGGTATGCAGAAGAGCTTGTCCTTATGGACAAGGCCTATTATTGTTTCTGCGATTCAGAACGCCTCGAGAAGCTTCGCCAAGAGCAGGTCGCCCAGAAAAAAGACGAGATAGGCTACGATCGCCATTGCCGCTATATCACAGAAGAAGAGAGAGCACGCAACCTCGCAGAAGCAAGATCCTATGTAATCAGGCTAAAAATTCCTCTTTACGGAATTACATTTTTTCACGATGCTCTTCTTGGCCAGATAGAATGGAAAAATGAAGATATAAGCCCAGACCCAGTTCTCTTAAAGTCTGATGGTTATCCAACCTATCATTTGGCTAATGTTATAGATGATCATCTAATGGGAATTACACACATAATGCGTGCTCAAGAATGGATCCCTTCAGCTCCTATGCATAAGATAATGTATGATGCCTTTGGCTGGGAGATGCCAGAACTCTGTCATCTGCCTATGGTTCTGGGTCCGGATGGACATAAGCTTTCTAAGAGGCATGGCGCTACAGCAGTGAATGAATTTAAGAAAGCCGGCTATCTCCCTGAAGCGCTTATCAACTATATCGCTTTGCTCGGATGTTCATACGAAGATGGTCGGGATATATATAGTTTGGATGAACTTGTCCATCTGTTCAGAATAGACCGGCTCAACAAGGCACCTGCGGTATTCGACTACCAAAAATTGGAATGGTTTAATGGTCAATATATTCGTATGAAAAGCGATAAAGAGCTGGCCGAACTTATCCGTCCGTATTTGATCGATGCTGGCTTGCGAAAGGAAAAAGACCCTCAAAAGGATCAAATGGAGATGGCTGCGATGCCTTTAATCAAAGAGAGATTAAAGTTGCTTGGAGATTCACCTGCGATCATGTCCTACCTCTATAAGCGACTAGAGATGCCTTCCGTGGAAACATTTATTCCCAAAAAAGCTAGCGTCGACGAAGCAATAATGTATCTTGAAGAATGTAGATCGATCCTTCAGAACTCGAATCTCGACGATCTTCTTGTTATTGAGGAGAGATTTAGGGAACGCGTTGCAGCCATTGGAAAGAAACTTGGAGACATTCTGATGCCTCTAAGGGTTGCCATCACTTATTCTCGTGTCAGCCCGCCGCTATTTGAATCGATGAGAATTCTCGGTAAAGAGGAATGTATTGAAAGAATCGAGGCTGCAATAGCTTATCTGCGAGGAGCTTGACCTAGCCATTCAATCCAAGCGATATTTCGCTTACCGTGCCTCTGAAGCACAGCAAGGAGAGTTATATCATGTCTGAATTAGTTGAAAAACCTGAATATCTTGATTTTATCCGTGAGGCGGTTGTTGAGGATTTACGGACTGGTAGATACAAAGAAGTCCGCACTAGATTTCCGCCAGAACCGAATGGATGGCTCCACATAGGCCATGCTAAAGCACTTTTCGTAGATTTTGGCGTAGCTCAGGACTTTGGCGGTAAATGCAATCTGCGAATGGACGATACAAATCCAGAGAAAGAAGATATGGAGTATGTAGAAGCAATTAAAAGAGATGTCAAATGGCTAGGCTTTGACTGGGAAGATAGGCTTTTTTTTGCTTCTGATTACTATGAGAAACTATATGACTTAGCCTGTAAGCTGATCAAAAAGGGCCTTGCTTACGTCGATGATCTAGATGAAGAACAAATTAAAGAATATCGAGGCACGAATGTGCCGGATAAGAATAATATTACCTATACTCCTCCTGGTAGAAATAGTCCATGGAGAGATCGTTCTCCTGAGGAGAATCTTGATCTATTCGAAAGGATGCGAGTTGGTGAATTCGCTGATGGTTTAAAGACTCTGCGCGCAAAGATCGATATGGCTCATCCTAATCTCCTCATGCGCGACCCCGTAATGTACAGAATTAGAAGAATTCCTCATTATAGGACAGGAACAAAATGGTGCATTTATCCAATGTACGATTTTGCGCACCCTCTCTCCGACGCCATTGAAGGAATAACCCATTCTCTATGCTCCCTAGAGTACGAGATTCATAGACCCTTGTATGAGTGGTTTATTCAAAACTGCGAAGTATTTCCTAGTCGTCAAATTGAGTTTGCTCGTCTTAACCTTTCTCATACAGTTCTCTCCAAGCGCTGGTTGCTTCAACTTGTCCGAGAAAAAAAGGTCAAGGGTTGGGATGATCCACGCATGCCCACTATTGCCGGAATGCGCAGGCGCGGATACCCTGCAGCGGGAATTAGGGATTTTCTAGGAAGAATAGGGATTGCGAAGACAGATTCCCTCGTGGATATTCAGCTCTTAGAGCATTGTATACGCGAAGAATTAAATACACATGCAAATCGTTATATGGCTGTCATGAATCCTGTGAAGCTTGTCATAGAAAACTGGCCAGAAGGAGAAATCGAATGGCTAGAGGCTGTCAACAATCCAGAGGATCCTTCTGCAGGCATAAGAAAGATTCCTTTCAGTAGTGCTCTCTACATAGATCGGGATGATTTTAGAGAAGTGCCCCCGCCTAAATATTATAGATTCTATCCTGGCAATCAGGTTCGATTGCGATATGGCTATATTGTTACTTGTACTGGTTTTGAAAAAGACCCAATCAGTGGAGAAATTGATAAGATAAGATGCGTCTATGACCCCAATACAAGGGGCGGAGATGCACCCGACAATAGAAAAGTTAAAGGCACTATTCAATGGGTCAGCGCTATCCATGCAATCCCTATTGAGGCTAGGCTATACGATCATCTCTTCGAAGCAGAACGCCCCATGGAAGTACCTGAAGGTAGGACATTTTTTGATAATCTCTCTGATCACTCACTTGCAATCGAATCTCGAGCAGTGGCTGAGCCAGCAGTAAGCGAAATTGAAAAGGGTCAAACAGTACAATTCGAGAGAATAGGGTATTTTTGCAAGGACCCCGAGTCAACAAGCAGCTTGGCCATTTTTAATCGTACAGTGACTTTGAGGGATACTTGGGCAAAAATCGAAAAGAAATTTCAGGAAAAGCCTCATTAATTCCATGGTCTTCAATAATTAAGCCATGATATTCTAGTAAAGGAGACAAGATTTATGTCAGAGACTGAAGTAACTATGGAAAAGATCGTTTCCCTCGCAAAACGTCGAGGTTTTGTATTTCAATCCTCAGAGATATATGGCGGCCTTTCGGGAGCATGGGATTATGGTCCCCAAGGAATTGAGCTAAAAAATAGGATTGCTCGATTCTGGTGGAAAGAAATGACTCAGATGCATGATAATATCGTGGGTCTTGATGCAGCCATTCTAATGCACCCCAGGGTATGGGAGGCTTCTGGGCATGTTGAGAACTTTACCGATCCTCTCGTTGATTGCAAGAAATGCAAGGCGCGGTTCAGAGCTGATCAAATTCCTCCCGATAATCTTGTTGAAAAAAAATGCCCAGACTGTGGCGGCGAGCTAACTGATACTCGCAAGTTCAACCTCATGTTCAAGACCACTTTGGGCCCAGTAGAAGATGAATCTGGCCTTGTCTACCTGCGACCCGAAACGGCACAGGGTATATATGTGAATTTCAAGAATGTTCAACAGTCCAATCGTATGAAGATTCCATTCGGCATTGCACAGATTGGAAAAGCTTTTCGCAATGAGATAGTCACAAAGAATTTCATATTCAGGACCTGTGAGTTTGAACAGATGGAAATGCAATTCTTTGTTAAGCCAGGTTCAGATGAAGATTGGTTCGAATATTGGCGTGCAGAGCGCTGGAGCTATTACCAGAAAATGGGCGTAAATATGAAGAAATTGCGCTGGCATCGCCATGGAGCCGATGAGCTAGCTCACTACGCCAAAGACGCCTATGATATAGAATACGAGTTTCCCATGGGCTTCAAAGAACTCGAAGGAGTGCATAATCGCACTAATTACGATTTGAGTCGCCATCAGCAATATTCGGGCAAAGATCTGCAATATATCGATCAAGACAGTGGAAACGAACGCTATGTTCCATACATAATAGAGACTAGCGCTGGTTTGACTCGACAGCTCCTCATGTTACTCTGCGATTCTTACGAAGAGCAAAAGATATCTGATAAAGGCAACGAAGATGATTGGCGTACAGTGCTTCATTTTCATCCAGTTCTGGCTCCGATTACAGTTGCGGTTCTGCCCCTTATGAAAAAGGATGGCTTGGCTGAGCGTGCTCAGGATATTCGAATTGAACTAAAAGATGATTTTGTAACTGACTACGATCAGTCGGGCGCAATTGGTCGACGTTATCGGCGGCAGGATGAAATTGGAACACCTTTCTGTGTGACTATCGATTATCAGACAAAAGATGATAATAGCGTAACAGTTCGGGACAGAGACAGCATGCTTCAGGAAAGGGTGCCGCGAGCTAATCTGGCATCGTACATACAGCAAAAGATAAAGAGCTATAATGCCCCAATCAGTCGGAAGTAGAGAAGGCCAAAGATAAAAAATGTCCCCGTAATAGCAGTATTTCGGGGACATTCCATGCCTTTTAATGCTTTCTATAATTATTAAGACGATTCATTTGCCTAAAACGGCATCCTTGCAGGGTTTTGCTACGGTAATCTTAATCACATTCCGTGCGGGAATTGTTATCTGCTCTCCTGTTGCTGGATTACGTCCAACCTTGGCTTTGCGATGGACAACTTTCATAATTGCTATGCCCGGGATAGTAAACTTTTTATTCTTCTTCGCTTCTGAATAAGCGAGTTTGGCTAGTGCATCTAGCACAAGATTTACATCCTTCTTAGTAAAGCCTGTCGACTTTGCTAATGCATCAATAATCTCGACCTTGGTCAGCGGTTTTCCTGTCGATGGCATATTCTTCTCCTTTTCTTCAAGAATGGCGGCTCGACGCAATAAAGAGCCGTTGCAAATATGCATTAAGCATATTTATATATTTATTTTACCACAATTATGTTCCTTGTCTAGATTTGGTATTGAAAACTTGCGGTATTTCTCACTTTTTGGAAGAAGAAATGGCTTTCTCATGGATACGGCAATAGAATAACTTGAGCAAGCGTCAATTTCATCCTATACTGCAAAACTTAAAGGAGCATTTTTAATGAACAAAGCGCTCGAGATCTTGAAAGAACGCGGTTTTGTGCAGGAATGCAGTGATCTGGAAGGGCTTTCAAAGCTCATGGACGAAGGGCCAATTACTTTCTACATAGGCACTGATCCAACAGGTCCTTCTCTCCATATAGGTCATATGGTTCCATTTTTTGCAATGCGCCATCTAAGGGATGCAGGCCATCGCGGTATAGCCCTCCTAGGAGGTGGAACCGCTCGCATCGGAGACCCATCAGGCAAGACTGAGATGAGGAAGCTCATCTCCTATGAAGAAATAGACGCTAATACTGAAAGATTTATAGATCAGCTCGATCGTTTTATCCATTTCGATGGTGTACATGCACTTACCGCTAACAATAAGGATTGGTTATCCAACCTCAATTACATCGAATTTTTGCGCGAAATAGGCCGCCATTTTTCGGTGAATAGAATGCTATCTTTTGAAAGCTATAGAATGCGGCTGGAGACGGGGCTTTCCTTTATCGAGTTTAACTATCAGCTTTTGCAGAGCTATGATTATCTTCAGCTTTACAAGCTTCATGGTTGTAGACTACAGATAGGCGGCGACGATCAGTGGGGCAACATAGTGGCTGGAATTGAGCTGATAAGAAGGGTAGAGGGTGCTGAGTGTTATGGGCTTACCTTTCCACTCGTAACTACTAGCGATGGAAAAAAAATGGGCAAGACCGAAAAAGGTGCACTCTTTCTTGATCCAGAAATCACAAGCCCTTATGAATTTTTCCAATATTTTAGGAATGTATCAGATAGTGATGTAGAAAGATTCTTGCTAATGTTTACTTTTCTGCCCATAGACGAATGCAGATATCTAGGTTCGCTCAAGGATAAAGCGCTTAATGAAGCTAAGGAACGACTTGCATGGGAAGTCACATCCCTTATACATAGCAAAGAAGAGGCCAACAAAGCAATGAGTGCCGCCAGGGCGGCTTTTAGAGGAGAAGGAGATGCTTCCCAGCTTCCAACAATCGAGGTTGAAACATCCCGCTTAGATTCAGGCATTGGAGTGCTGGATCTATTTGTAGAAGCAGGACTTGCGCCCTCTAAGAGCGAAGCTCGCAGACTCGTTAAACAAAGTGGCGCTTCGGTTAATGGCAGAAAAATCGAAAACGAAATGCAAATCTTGATGTCGAGCGACTTGGAAGATGGTGCCTTAATGCTTAGGGCTGGAAAGAAGCGCGTTGCGCGAGTAGTGCCTAAGTCATAAGAATAGCATGGAGCACCTATTCCTTGCCCTTGCTGATATTCATGGCAGCATCGATGCCTTAGAGCAAATACTAAGGGCCAATCCTAACATAGAAGGAATTCTTGTCGCTGGGGATCTTACGAATTTCGGAAAAGAGAATGAAGCTCATAAAGTGCTTTCGGCTTTTTCGACAATTGTACCTGAAGCAAAGCTATATTTCTTGGCGGGAAATTGCGACACTGCAGAAGCAAGAAGGTGCTTTGAAAAGCGTCTGGGCTATATAGAACAGCGATGCTACGCCCTTCTTTCTGAAAAGGATATATGGATCATTGGTTGTGGTGGAGGCTTGTTCCATACTGGGCTTACGCCATTCGAAATAAGAGAAGAAGAGCTGGAAAACGGATTAAGTCAAGCCTACAAATGTGCCATTCAAGGTTATAGAGATATAATAGATAGTTCAGAGTTTGTCCCTGATCTTATTGTTTTGACTCACACCCCACCCAAAGATACCTTTGCAGACATGCGTCATTCGAGACATATAGGAAGCGTAGCTTTTCAGACATTCCTCTATGAACATGAGCCACTTTTATGGGTTTGTGGTCATATTCATGAGGGTAAAAGCATCCATATTGAAGACAGGACTTTGGTAGTTAATCCTGGGCCTGCCGCCCATGGTTCGTACGCCTTAATCCTCCTAAAAAGATATCCTAAAGGCTGGAAAGCTGCGGCTGAGCTAAGGTCGATATGATATTTCAGCCACCTATCAGCGACCAGTAGGACTATATAGATATTTAAAGTAGTCCATTCCAGTAGATAAGGTCTTATTGAAT
>MWDY01000164.1 GCA_002070755.1 Spirochaetes bacterium ADurb.Bin110
GCTCAGAGATCACCACAAGGTCTCTATACTGCTTCCCCGACAGCCCTTTGAATCCGACAATCCCCTTGTAATCACTTATGATTCTCAAGTTTCGCTCAACATACTGCAGCTGCTTCCTTAACGCTTTCCGTACCGTTCGTTCCCGTGGCTTACGGTTCCGTATGAAGGTCAAAAACTCTTTCCTAGCCTTCTTCCGATATGTCCTCGGCTTCTCATATCCCTCCGGCGCTCTTTTCTGCAGCGTGTCGATGATTCTCTCGGTCTTCCGTCTCGCCTCATCCAAAAGGGTCACATCGTGCGGAAATCGCATGTCCTTTAGGCGCACAACTCGCATCCACGATCAATGTCCCGTTATTCTTGTCACCAGAATCTCTTTCAGGAGGTTCATGATCATCATGTTCTTTCTTTTCTTCTTTCTCCCGCTCAAGGATCAGCGCGTTCACTTCCTTAAGAATATTTCCCGACAACCGCTTCCTGAAATGCACCATCATACTGGGGTCAAAGGGAAGCTCATCCTTATACCCTTCATACCCTAAGAAGTACTGGAGATAAGGACTCTCACGAATATCTTCGACGAGCTCTTCATCCGATATTTTCTTTTTCTCTTTTACGATTAAAGCGCCTAACGCAACGCGCACAGGAAGTGCTGGTCGCCCATTGTTCGTCACAAAGAGAGCGGCATATTTTTCTTCTACTTTGTCCCACGGGATTAATTCCGCTAGAATTACCCATCGATTCTGACGGTTGAGCTTCCCTCCGAAGACCATATCGAATTTCTCAAACTCAGGCACTTTTTCTGGTATTCGGTACATTCTTTCCCTTTCAAGTGCACGGGTTTTAAGCCTTTTCGCTCGTTTTTCGTGCACTTTATGGTATTATTATATCTCTTATTATATTATTATACAATACTTTAGCTCTTATTCAGGAGCCCTTAGATATTTTATCTCTTGATTTTTAACAAAGCAAGGGCATTCTTAAATATTCATACAGTTTCTAAGAGATTTCATATTTTTAGCATCGACATTTCTCTGGAGCCCCCATACGCAATCCAGCGCGTTTCGTGTGGACGAAGCGAGATTTCAAGCAGAATCCCCTGCCGAGTAAGTGTCTGGATTGCAGGAACCTCGTCTAGCCAGTATTTTTCAGGTTTGCTGCCAAAATTTTGCAAGCAAAGCACATAACGCCCACTCTCATCAGGACCTCTCACTAGGGCAAACACAGATCCTTTATTAAGTAGTATTTTTTGCGGGACTGCAGGAGCAAAAGCGCCTTCGCTCCTGCGAAATGCAAGCATTTTTTCAAGACCAGCATGGACTAACGCGGGCAAGGATTTACTGTCACTTAATTCAGCCTCAATCAGATCGATGCAAGGCTTCTCGCGATTTATTGCGCGATTATAGCCATAGATCCGCGGACCATCCACCCACTGTTCGGAACCTATCCAGCTGTGAAAATATACAGCCGGCAGCCCCGCAAGGGCAAAAAGAACAGCATGACAACACAAAAAAACGCGAGCTCTCTCCTCAACTGTACCCAGAGATGATGGCGCTACAGCGCTAAGATATGAGCAATTTATCTCATAAGGCACAGGGCTCGATTCAGCATTTTTATGTGATATAAGAGAGCCTCGTTCAATGACAGTATCGATGGTTTTCCTAAAACTCTTATCATCGACAAGACCTTTGATAGGTAAAATGCCGACTCCATCATGACTTGCGAGAAAATTGAAAAACACAGGGCCTTCTCCTGGCGCAGGAAGGGTGCTTGCCCAGTCTGCAAGGGGTCCAGCGTCTTCCGACACAGCTGTATGCATCACCAATGGGGGTAAGGCAAAATTATACACCAGGTGAGCTTCGTCGTCCTCACCAAAGTAGGAAAGGTTTTCATCATGGGGGACATTCGTCTCCGTAAGAATAAGTACATCGAGTTCTAGATAATCAATGACTGCCCGCAATAATTTGATTATGGCATGGGTTTTGGGATGATGAATACAGCTCGTTCCATCTTCTTTCCAGATATAGGCAATCGCATCAAGACGTATCATGCGAGCTCCATGCTGAATATACTCAAAGAAAATCTTTATAAACTCGAGCAGTACGCTGGGATTAGCAAAATTGTAGTCGACCTGATCGGGGCTGAATGTGGTCCAGACAAAGGCTGTCGATCCGTCACTTTTAACGAATGGCGTAAGGATTGGATGTGTCCTTGGCCGGAACACCGAAGTGCCATCGAAGTCAGCAGGTCTTGTGATATACCAGTCCCAGTAGGGTTCTTCATTTCTGAGGAACGACTGAAACCATACGCTTTGTACGCTACCATGGTTTAGCACAAGATCAAAGACCAGCTTGTATTCCCGTGCGAGAGACGAGACATCGTCCCAATCGCCAAGACGTGGATCTATTCTGCGGTAATCAATTACCGAGAATCCATCATCAGATGAATAGGGATGGAATGGCAGGATATGCAGATAGCTAAAGCTCCCCCGGTTCCTAAGCTCAAGAAAATCTCTGAGTCGCGATAGTGCAGTCTGCGACGGTTTGCTGGCATCGTTCTCTGATGCTTGGAGCATATCTCCATATGCGATGAGACACGCATCCTTTTCTGAAAGTTGTTCGTGATTATGAGCCGAATGGCCTTTTGCCATTTCTATTGGAATGAGGCTTAACAAGGTATTGAATGTTTGCGCGCCTTCTTCTTGCCCATATAGATATGCAAGCAGGCCTTTAATCTTTGCCAAGCAAGACTCATTCATCTGAATTCCCTTGTATCATATCGAGCACAATAGTAGACCAGCTCTGGTTCCGGGGGCAGGCTTGGCCATACTTTTCCCCTATTTCCCCAGTTATCGGATCAAAAAACTCGCAAAAGCCCGCATTTTCCACGAGTGATAGACTGTCTTCCAAGATTTTTCGTGCCTCCTCCTTTTTTCCATAAGCAAGTAGCCCCTTCCAAATTAGCCAATTTATCGGAAGCCATACATTGCCGCGCCAGTATTCTTTGGAATCGAAAAGGGGATCAAATCGCGAGGTTGAGGAAACCTTGTATGGAGTCGAGAAAGCACCCTCTGGTTCGAACAGTTCGGCAGAAATCGAATTTGCTTCGGCATGTGAAAGACACCGTCCAAACATGAGTACAAATTTGCCGGCATGGTTAGTAAAGCACTTTTCTTCAGCACACCCAAGGAGATCACACACATGAAATTCGCCATCTTTATAAGAGAGCATTTTATCGTGCACCGCCCGCTGGACAGCCTCTGCGCGCAATTCTAGCTCCCTGGATTCCGAAGATTCTTTCAGTTCACTAGCTATCTCAGCCAGCGCAAGCAAATCAGCTGCGCGAATCGCGTTGAAATCCGATGGCTCTACATAGAAGGCTCCAGGAACCTGACTGAGTGTCTTGGCATCATATTTGTAGGCAGTGCAGAGAGCCGCTAAGTCCTTCCTCTTCTGCTCCAAAGCGCACAAGGTCTCTATGTCTCGAGGATATAGACCCATGAGGCGATCCCAGCGCTGAGAAGCATCCCAGCCACTCTCCCAGGGATGAATTATCGCTACAAGATTGTCGTGATCATCATCGCGGCGCCTATCGAACCAGTTATGGTATGCCTTCAGATTTAGAAAGAGTCTTGCCAATATGCCTTTATCTGGTGCTCTTTTATGTACAGCAAGCACTGCAATCGAGATAAGCGGCGGCTGCGTTATCGTACTACAATCTCTCTGTCCAAAGAGCTGCTGCGCTTCTATGGCACCATTTTCCGCTAAGTGCGACATATGGGGAACCATTCCAGCATCAGGACCCTCTTTGAATTGATGCACAAAGAGACTCTGTAGTTCTTCCCATGCCATATCTGGATCAAACCACCGGTATACCATGGCATGAAAGCAAGAATCCCAGAGCCACTGTGGTAGGTAGATTCCCTTCTCGCGGGCAGGGCAAGTGTAACGGTAAGGAAGTTTCTCTATCACGGCTTGATCAGGCAAATTGCTTCTTAACACATTTGAGCATCGTTCGATCCAAATCCACGGTGTCTGCATAGATTCTCGACCTTATGCAAAATAGATCCGCTTTGTGGTCTTCGCATCATAGAGCATAACTTTGCTCGGATCGATTTTCAACGACATTTTCTGGCCAATCTGCATATCGACATCACCCTCGAGCATGATCTTCCACTCTATGCCGAGCACGTGTGTTACAAGAATCGTGTAGGCTCCCTGTGGTTCGACAATCTCTATAGAGGTTTCATTAATACCATTAGGTGTGACAATATCGATGTTTTCTGGTCGGACTGCCAAGAAAACCTCTTTGTCCACAAGGTGCTCCATATCAGGACAAGTCTTCAACTCTCCTAGATCGAGCGTGGTTGTCTCATCATTTTTTGTAGTTACAATAAGCCGACCATGGTCAGATTTTAAGACAACTCTCTGAATGTTCGCCGGAGGTGTTCCCATGAATTGAGCAGTAAAAAGGCTCTCGCATTCGTTGTAGATCTCTCTAGTCGAGCCTACTTGCTCTATGCTGCCCTCGTTCATGACAACGATGCGGTCAGCTAGCGCCATTGCCTCAGCTTGATCATGAGTAACAAAAATAGTGGTAGCACCAGTATTTACGTGAATTTCTTTAAGAAATGTTCTCACTGAAATGCGTAGCTTTGCATCGAGGTTCGAAAGTGGCTCATCCATGAGTGAAAGCTTTGAGTTGACAGCGATGGCTCGCGCTACCGCAACTCTTTGGCGCTGTCCGCCCGAGAGCTGCGCCGGATAGCGGTCTAGGTAATCTGCTATGTTGCAGATTCTAGCCACATCCTGAACTTTCGAGACAATCGCCTGCTTATTCATCTTCCTAAGCTTAAGAGGATAAGCGATATTCTCAGCTACAGTCATGTGAGGCCACACCGCATAGGACTGGAAGATCATCGATATGTTTCGCAGTCTCGGCGGCAGTAGGGTGATATCCTTTCCATCGAGAATTATTGATCCTTCTGTGACATCCTCCAAGCCTGCGAGCATACGGAGAGTCGTCGTCTTACCGCAGCCCGAAGGTCCTAGCAAAACGATGAATTCGCCTTTCTCAATCTCCAGATCGATATTCTTTACCGCCGTTATGCCGTTGGGATAAATTTTCTTCAGTGAGTTCAATTTCAGGTAGGACACTATATTCCTCCAATATCTCTACAGCGCGACATTGCCCCATAGCTGGTTAATATAATTCTTAATGATAAAGGTAAATATAAGTGAAGGAACGAGCAGCACCACCGCACCAGCAGCAGGCAGGTTGGGAATTGTGGATGAACCCACGGTCCTGTAGACCAATAGCGCAAGCGTAGGATTGTTGTTCGTCATAATTAGCGCAGTTATAGAGTCATTCCACGCCGCGAGGAAAGCATATAGAGAAGAGGCGACTATTGCGGGGAATGCCATCGGAAAAGTGATTGTTAGCAGAGTTTTCAGCCTAGTCGCTCCAAAAACCATTGCCGCTTCTTCCAGTTCCACGCTTATGCCCTTAAAAATGGAGCTTGTTATCCACGCAGTTAAGGCGATATTCGGCACCGAATATACTATCGCGAGCGCAAAAGGCGTATCGTAAAGATTCATGCGCATAATGTATACAACAAGGGGCAACGAGAGAGCGACAGCAGGAAACATTCTGACTACGAGCAAGCTAGTGCTGAATACATTGTTGAATCGAAACTTATACCGAGCCATTATATAGCCAGAGACCCCTCCTAATACAAGCGAAATGAGAATTGTCCAGCCGGCAGCCTTGAGAGAGTTGAAGAGGGCATGCATCGTGCCCTCCGCTAGAATGAAAAACACCACATAATTACGGAAGAAATCTTTCTTGAGTTTTATCTGTATGACTGTGTCCGCGCTTTTCGCCTTATCAAACAGGGCTTGTACTGACGGAGTTGAGATCAGCACATTGAGCTGATTTTTGCAGTAGAGCGAAAAATCCAGAACATCCGATGTGGTTTTGATAGCTTCGAACTCTGCACCTTTCTTAATCAGCAAGGTATAGTTTTCTGCATCGGCATTGTAACGGAGTCGCGCTGGATATGAAAAAGTCGGGAATATCTTGGCTGGAAATTGATAGGCCTCATAATTCGAGGCAAAAGATATCGTAAGGAAATAGAAAATAGGCAATAGGACAATACCAGCAATTGTCACCAGAATGAGAAAATAGATAGTCCTCGACCATAGGCTTTTGCAAGGTCTATTCATGTGATTTCACCTGGTTTCTGTTTCTCTCCGGAAACGCGGAGGTACATAGACACCGAGATCAGGACTATCGCGGCAACAATGACAGAGAGGGTATATGCATCCTTGCGTGCGTACTTTGCAAATGTAATTACATCGACGTTGTAAGCTATGCGTTCTACGAGGAATGGTACTACATTGTAGCCGAAGATCATGACCGCAATCAGCCAAACCTGGACTGCGGCAATCATTCTCAAGATCATCGCGGTGATGATTGTTGGTTTCATGATAGGGAAAACAATGTCTTTTATGGTCTGAAACCTATTTGCTCCGAAAACCCAACCCGCTTCCTCGTATTCCTTATTGAGATTCTGGAGTCCCGCTAGGAGGATGATCACTACAGAGGGCAAGACTGTCCAGGTGTCGACAATGATAAGCAGGATAATCGCATTGAGATTCCGGAATGACATCCAATCCACAGGATTGGCTGGGTTCATCAGACCCAGGGAACACAGGAAAGAATTTATCCACCCGAAGCGATAAAGGCCCGTTTTCCAGAGAATGCCAACTGCCGCTGGCGGAAACGCCATGGGAATAAGGGTTATGAAAAGCATGAGATTGGAAAAGCGAAACTTCTTGTTCAACCAAAGCGCGAGCGCAAACGCAAGCACAAATTGGAGAAGGGCGGAACCTACAGTAAACAATACAGTATTCAGAAATGCGATTCGAATAGCTTCTTGTGAAAAAAGCCTCAAATAGTTCGAAAATCCAAACGCACCAGATTTGTCGGTGAACGATTCGATTATGACACTGATAGTCGGCCTTATCCAGAATAAGGCATAGTATATGACCACCGGTACTAAAAACCATGTAGGGCTCTTAAAAAAGCCATTCCGCCGAGATACATTCATGCTTTGATGCCTTGCAAGAATTTACTAGAGAGTACCGCCTAAAAATAGACAGTACTCTCTTTATGTTCAAACTTACTCTACCTTGAGGCTCTCGAGCTCTTTCTGTTTCTGATCGAGATACTGCTTATTGATATCTTTTCCAGCGAGGATGTCACTAATAAGCTGTTCATAGAGCCTCTTGACCTGACCAAAGTCCTGATACTCGGCCACTCTTACTCTATCGATTAGCGTCGGTCCAGTTAGTGTTGCCAGACCCATTTTCATGATCTGATCGGAAGGATCATCCCCAAGCTTAGAGATAATCTCTGCTTTGGACGGAATCCAAGGGCCAGTGTTTTTCATCACTGCATAGAGAATATCATCGCGAAGGAAGAATTCAATGAACTTTTCAGCTGCAGCTTTATGAGTTGAACCAGCGACAATGCCGATTCCATGCCCGCCGATAATGGTGCCACGTTTGCCGGAACCGCCAATTGGCACCGGGGCCACAACAAACTTGTCAGGAGCTTGGCTGAATGATGTGTTTGCGTATGCCTGATGGAACACAGTAATCCATGCTTCCTCCGTAGCTAGAGAAGCAGTCGGAAAATCGATGGTCGGCGACGATGGTAATATTCCATCTTTCATCGACGCAATGACCTTGAATGCCGCTTGTGAGGCTGGGGTGTTGAATGCTGGAACATACTTGTCTCCGTATGCAAGCTGCACTGCGTTGAACTCATAGGTCGCAAATTTGCCAGCTAGCGCTGGGAATACATACTTGGGCAAGCCAGTTTCCTTTTTTATCAAGCGAACCCACTCGGCCAACTGCTCCCAGGTTAGTGTATTGATGTCATAACCGAGCTTTTGTAGATATGGAAGAGCCTTCTTGTTCACGATAGTCAAATAAACATCGGCTTGCAACGGGACGAAATACCGCTTCCCTCCTTGTACAAAATTGTCGTCAAATTGCGTGATGTACGTTCCGGCTGGAACCTTGGTGTAGGCCTGCGCGGCATGGAATTCCTGTACCACAGGAACGGCCGTGGAATCATGTGCGATTAGAATATCCGTGCTCCATTTTCCCGTTTGCTGTTGCGCCTGCAAGACTTTATAAAGTTCACTGGCGTTTGCTACGACTTGCAGCTCCGCTTCGATACCTGTCTCAGATGCAAACCTAGGAAGTATTTGTTCTTTTATATACTGTTGCTGAACCGGGTCATAGAACATCTGTGATACGATTTTGATCTTCTCTCCCTTTTGAGCGGTCTGTGCCATTACACAAAATGGGCTCACCAGGCTTATCAAAAGGAAAAAAACCAGAACAACGGTCTTTCGCGACTTCATCATTTTCTTTTCCTCCTTATATATTCACGGTTCCCCGTGTGGATACCACTTCATCTTTATAGGCATCAAGGTCGACGAAAACTCCTTTCTTTCTAGATTCCTCGGCGGCGAATGCCATCCAATGGCCTTCCAAAGACGATTCGATAGAAGATTTGCTTTCGGAGAAACTGTCTGCATAGACTGCTTTATGGAAAATGTACGCAATATCCTGCATAAGACCAATATCTCCACCATTGTGCTCGCCCGCGGACACACCCAATTCGATGTGTTCTTTTTCGCCATGTAGAAAACTTCGCACTTCCAGCCAGCCTTTATCGAGGTCGCCGATTATCTCACCATCCGATCCAGCTACCTGGATCTCTCTCGTTTTGTCATATGTCAATGCATTCATGCTAAAAGAAGCATTGATGCCGTTCTTAAAGCGAATCAGGACATCTTGATGGTCGATTACATTATTGTCACAGCGGTAAACGCATCGACCATATGGCCCCAATTCAATAGCTTGCGTTCGGGCCAAGAGACTATGATCATCGCTGATAACCGATGTAGGCCAGTCGATATTGTCAGTCAGATACAAATCTGGAGCGTACCATGGACAAGCTCCAGCGTGCTTGCAGCCTTGCAAGCAGCTCTTAGGTGAGCCTTCCGGTGCGTTTTTCTCTCTAAACCAGCTCAAGTCGCCCATGGATGCGAGCTTCTCCGCAGGCGCTCCTGCAAGCCAGTATAGAATGTCTAGATCATGAACGCTCTTTGCTAGAATCGAAGGAGAGGAGAGCTCGACGCTACGCCAATTGCCACGAACATAACTATGAGCGAAATGATACCAAGCGATGTTTTCCCGCATATTGAAGCTCACAACTCTGCCGATTCGACCACTATCTAGATATTTTTTCAATGTGGAAAAGAAAGGTGTGTAACGCAAAACATGACATACAATTATTTTCGCATTCTTTTCTCTAGTCAGTCTCGATATATCAGCACACTGCTGTGGATTCACTACGACAGGCTTTTCCAAGACAATTGGACAGGCTCTCTCCATAAAAGCTAGGACCTGCTCATAATGGAACCGATCAGGACTACAGATAAAAACGAGATCTGATGGCCTAACAAATTCCAACAGCTTTTGCCACGAATCCGCGCTTTTTTCTTCCGGAATCCCATGCTGCCTGGAAAAATTTGCTCTTCGAACAGGGTTGGGGTCGGCTATGGCTGTAAAGCGAAAAAGCCATGGATGCATGAGTGCAAATTGGCCATATACCCCTGCACCCCTATTGCCAGCGCCTATGAGTATGCTTTGTATTGGCTCTGTGCTCTCGGCCATATATATTGACTCCTAGCTTTAATTGTAGGGGCCTTTTCTTAAAATTCTTACACGATTTTGTACGGATTATGATAACAATTTGTACTATTTATCTTTTCACTATATACTCTACGATATGGATCCAGTACGGGAAATTGTGTATGCTACACCAGGCTATTCTTTTTGTATTCAATATCTTGATGATAGAAGGTTGCACTTCAATTGGCATTATCATGAGGATATAGAACTTGTACTAATCGAGAAAGGCGAAGGTCATATTCACATAGGCGATCTGGTAAAGAATTATAAAGCTCCGGCAGGTTTTCTAATTGGGCCTTTGTTGCCGCACGGTTTTTTGAGCATAGGCTCACTGCAAGGTTGGATAATTCAATTTCAGGAAAAACATATAAGGTGTCCAAACGCACCATTAGAATTTGCAAATATAATCAATGCTCTTTCGGAATCGAAAAAGGGCCTGTCGTTCAGCCCCTCCGTGGTAATGGATTGTCTACCCGTGATGAACAATCTGAATAGCTCGAATGGATTGGAAAAATGGCTTTGGCTCTTGAATGTTCTCAATAAACTTGCTCAGGACAAAAGCAGAGAGCTATGTTCGCTGCTTCCCCACAATCCGGATGCACAGGCAGATCGTTTTGAACAAGCAATAAGCCAGATCTACAATGAGATTGATAAGACACACAACCTCGAGGAAGTCAGTCAAAAGGTCGGAATGAAAGTGGGTAATTTTTGCAAAACTTTCAAGAAACGCTATGGTATTTCATTCATAAGATATGTTCACTCGATAAGGATCAACACTGCAAAAAAAATGTTGATCCAGACAAAATTTTACATAGACGACATTTGCTATGAATCTGGCTTCAACAATGTTTCCTTCTTCAATCGCAAATTCAAGGAGGCTACAGGACTAACCCCTTCTGAATATCGAAAACGATATAGAGAAGCTTAGGTTCGGCCTTTTTGATCATAAGCTAGTACAAGAATCATTCCGATGTTGACGGTTTCGGCACCCCGCCTTATAATTTTAAGCTAATAATACTAGGGGGTCCCCATGAAAGGCAAAAGATATTTCGTGATTATTGCGGCAGTCATGATCATTGCCTCCGCAATCAATGTCTTCGGCGCTGGTCCTGCAGTAAAGACAGACCGGGTCGTGTACCTCATAAATGGCGCTCTCGGCGACAACGCATTCTATGATTCCGGCGAGGCAGGCATCAAGAACATCGAGAAGAACTATAAAGTTCAGACTCGCACTATCGAATGTAACTTCGATGCAGGAAAGTTCCAGCCTGCGCTAGATGCAGCCGTCCAGTACGCTGATGTGATTTTCGTTATCTCCTATGGCTTCGAGGATCAGCTCATGGCGATAGCAGATAAATATCCCAATAAGGTTTTCGTCAACATCGATACGATAGTCGAAAATCCAAAAAAGACCATCACATCGGTCTTCTTTCTTGCTGAGCAGAGCTCTTATCTTGCAGGTATGACCGCGGCGCTTGCCACCACGGAGACCTCACTAAAAGGCGTAAACAAAGACAAGGTCATAGGCGTCGTTGGCGGCGATACCGACCCAATCGTCAGTGCATTTATATTCGGCTATCAGCAGGGCGCCAAAGCGGTAGATAAGAACATCAAAGTGCTGACTAAGTCGCTTGGCGGTGCTTGGGACGATTCGGCAAAAGGCAAACAGGCTGCACTGCAGCTCTACGATCAAAAAGCGGATGTTATCTACCAGGTAGCAGCAGCAGCGGGTATTGGTGTGCTTCAGGCAGCAGCAGAGCGCGGGCTATATGCTATCGGCGTCGATACAAACCAGAACGACCTAGAACCAGGTCATGTCATTGCCAGCGCGGTGAAGAATGTCGGCGCCAGCATAGAGTCGGTCTTCAAGACCATCATGGATGGCACATATAAACCTGGTGTCATCATCAACGCAGATCTTGCAAGCGGTGGTGTAGACCTCGTCTTCGATGCAAAACAGCAGGTTCTTCCCAAGAAAATCGTCGACAAAGTCAATACGGCGCGCCAGCAGATCATAGATGGAAAGCTGAAGGTTCCTCTATACAATGGCGAGAA
>MWDY01000165.1 GCA_002070755.1 Spirochaetes bacterium ADurb.Bin110
CCACCATGCGCGGATCGCGAGTCAATAGGCCATTGGCTTTAAGCGAAATATGATTTGCCGGATCGATCTGAGCCAGGGCACGGGCAAGGCCATGAGAACAAGCACCCGCCTGCCCGGATAAACCACCACCTACTACTGTAATATATGCATCGAACTTATTTTCGCTATCGGTTACAAGAAGCGGCTTTCTAACTTGGGCAATTAGACCTTCAACTGCAAAATAATCCTTTAGATCTTTCTCGTTTATGAATATTTTACCTGAGCCATCTCGTAAGAAAACTCTGGCGACTGCGCATTTCCTGCGGCCCGTGCCAATACCAAGATTGATGTTCTTTACCATTTCTTTCCTTCTCCGCTCAAATATCTATTGCAATCGGATTCTGTGCTATATGCGGATGATCGGGACCAGCATAGACCTTTACATTCTTGAACAGCTTGCGGCCAAGAGGCCCCTTGGGCAACATGCCTTTGATTGCAATCTCTATTGGAGATACTGGATTGCGGACGATAAGCTCTTCAAAGCTAATATCCTTAATACCACCAGGATATCCAGTATGGTGATAGTATGTTTTATTCTGACGTTTGCGCCCTGTTATATCGACTTTGTCAGCATTGATAATAATGACATAATCCCCTGTCTCTTGACTTGGAGTAAATGTCGGCTTGTTTTTGCCTCTCAAAATCGAAGCAACCTTAGCTGCCACGCGACCAAGTGGCTTACCTGCTGCATCGATGACATACCAATTTCGATCGGTGGTTGCAGCAGTAAAAAATGCAGTCTTCATTTATATATGCCTTCACCTTATTGAGGAATACTTAAAAATGCGGGTGCATATTCCCACAGTTTCAAAAATCTGTCAAGCATCCGAGCCAAAAAACAACTTTTAGTCTCCTTTTTTCTCGGTAGCTTTCTCTTCATTTTCAGAATTCTTAGACTTGTTCTTCTCTTCTTCTTTTTCTCTCTCTTCTTCTTTTTTCTCTTCTATTTTATCTTTGATATCTGCTATTCCAATAAAAACTGCAAGGGCACCAATCATTAAAGCTATTACAGGCAAAGCACCCCTAAGAAAAGCTAGGACATCACTCCACCATCCTAAAATCCCTGGAATTACCATGAGTACCGCCACTACTATTAGTCCAATCCCAACTAATAATGCAGTCATTTCTCTTCTCCTTTTATTTGTTCAAACTTTCTAGCATTTGTGTTTAGCGGACGGATATGTCCTCAATTGTTTTTTAATATAACACAAGCATCGATTATTCGCAATGGAGCATTGATACACACTTGTATATCGGCATCATCGAGATTATAAACAACACATGATATCGCCTCGTTCTCTAGTCATGTATAAAACAAAACCCGCTATTGTTATCTCAAGCGATTTAGATAGGATTTTGATAAAGACAATAGACGGAGATGAACGCAAGGTGCGAGTCAAAGATCTGGCCTTTATACATGCTGGCCCAATTGATTCCTTTCCACCTACTCAACATAGCAAAGAGGTATATGAAGCCCTAGAACTGCTCAAAGATGAAAACCCCGAAGGTCTCTCAATAATATCTTGGAATGAGTTTGCAGAACTTGCTTGGAGCAAAGCTGAGGCGCAGCATATCGTTATAGCTTGGAATATGCTTCTTGAAAACCCTGCCATAGAAATGCTCGATAATGGCTTTAGAATTCGAAGCAAAGAAGAACAGCTAAAACTCCTTGAAAAGGAAAGAATAAGAAAAGAAATTGCCGAAACTAGAAAAGCTTTCGTCGAGGCATTTGGATTCGCATGGAAAAAGCGCGATCCTTCCTCTATTGAGAAAAATGAGAATTTTAAGCCTTTCGTAGATGAATTAAGCAGGTTTGCACGTGGCCTTACATCAGATAGCCCAATTGCCCGCGATCTTGGAATCAGATTGACACCACAAGCAGTCCATGAAGCCCTGCTTGCAACCGGATTTTGGGAACCTAGCTTCAATCCTTGGCCAGAGCGAAATGGATGTATATTATCCATGCCTCCAGAGCCAAAGAACATCCAAGAACGACCTGAATTGGCCTTGGATCGATTGGACTTGAGAAATCTTCCTTCCTTTGCTATCGATAATGCATGGTCCAAAGATCCAGACGATGCTATCTCTATGGAAGGCAATAGGGTTTGGGTACACGTTTCTGATCCTGTTTCCGCGATCGCTCCTTTTTCTACTGAAGATGAAGATGCGCGCACAAGGGCTTCTACCTTGTATTTACCAGAAAATACGATACCTATGCTTCACCACTCCTTGATCGAGGCCTTTGGGCTTGGCATTTTGCCAGAATCTAGGGCGATCTCATTCGGAATTACCATGCACAAAAATGGAAAAATCGAACAAATAACGATCGTACCAAGTATTATAAGAGTAACAAGGCTTACTTACGAGGAGGCCGATATCTTGCTCGAAGCCAATGCGGTATTACAAAATCTAAATAAAATTGCAGAAACAAGAAAAAAACTTAGACGAGATCAAGGCGCTGTAGATATTGAATTCCCTGAAGTATCGATTAGGACTATAGATAGTGATGTCGAGTTTCTGCCTGTTCCAGCAACCCGATCGGCAAAACTCGTGCAAGAACTCATGATTTTGGCGGGAGAAGCCGCTGCACGATGGGCTTATGCTATTGGTCTTCCATTTTCTTATGTTTCACAGGAGCCACCCATCTCCTCTGATTTAGCTGGCCGTGGTGTAGGACCATCGGAAAGTCTTGCAGAAAACTATGCACGGCGCAAGGTTATGCGGGCAGCTTTTGTGAGTTCTGCCTGCGCTGCTCATGCTGGCCTTGGCCTGTCATTCTATTCTCAAGTGACGAGCCCACTGCGGAGATATCAGGATATGTTGGCTCATTACCAGATACATGCGGAGCTTGCCCGACAAAAATCCAGCCATAGATCATACGAAGGAACTCTTAGAGAAGTGCAAATGGGACTCAGCCGAGAAACGCTAGATGAAAGACTCTACCTCTATAGTCAGCAAGCAGCCAAAAATCGCCAAGCCGAACGAGATTCACGCCTTCATTGGACAATGGTTTACCTCAGCAAACATAGAGATTGGATTGGCCAAGCGACGGTTTTAGAGGTCGATAGAGGCGATGCTCAGATCTATATTCCATCTCTCGGAATCGAAATGCCTATCCGCATCTCTCGCAACATAAAACCAGATACGAACATAACTATCGCGCTGCGACGTATATCGATTCCTGAACTTACTGCAAGTTTCGATATTATTTAGAATTAGCTATATCTATCAGTAGGATCACTATTTTATTGCACCTGCAATCATTCCCTTGACAATGTATTTCTGAGCAAAGAGGAAAAACACAATTACGGGAATCATTGCCATAAGTATAGCTGTAAGAATGAGATCCCATTGTTTGACAAAAGCCCCAGCAAAATTGGAAACAGCTAATGGCACCGTCATTACATCATTGCCTTTGCCAAGAACAAGAAGAGGCAAAAGATAATCGTTCCAAATCCAGATACCATTTAAAACCAGCACTGTGGCCTGGATTGGCTTGAGAATAGGGAAAATAATCCTAAAGAAGATTTGGTGCTTATGACATCCATCGATAGTAGCAGCTTCCTCTAATTCCAGAGGAATGCTTTTAATAAAACCATGAAACATAAAGATAGAAAGAGGTGCACCAAAGCCGACATAACTTAGAATAATCCCTTGATAGGTACGCAATAGCCTTATGCCTGTAGCTACAGTCACGGTACGAAACCATGATAAAAGCGGAAACATGACAATTTGGAAGGGGATCACCATAGAAGCGACAAAAATAAAGAATATGAATGAAGAAACCTTGGTTTTTGTCCTCACTAGCGCCCATCCAGCCATCGCAGAAAAGACATTGATCAAGATTAAAGAAGCAGCGGTTATTATCGTACTTGAAAGAAGTGAGCTAGGATAGCGAACCGATTCGCTAGTCCAGATTTTGACGATATTATCGACAATAGTCTCCCATCTTTTCGGCCAAGCTAGGGGATATTGTGTCACTTCGAAAGATGTCTTAGCCGAATTGATGAGCACGAGGAAAAAAGGAAATAAAAAGACTATAAAAAGTATGGCAGTGACTATTTCGGCAAGGAGAGATGCTGGTTTTCTAATCCTAGCGCTTTTCATAGCTCAATCTCCTTTTTCTTGTTAACATTCACCTGTATGATCGAAATGATCGCTAGTATAAGGAAAAAGATAAACGCCCTTGCTTGTGCTTCGGACAGCTTGTTTGAAATAAAAGCAGTATTATATATGTTGAGAGCGAGAAGCTCCGTTCCAAAAATAGGTTGACCCATCAACATAGTAGAAGGTCCGCCGCTCGTCAACGAAACATTGACATCGAATTGCTTGAAGGAATTCACAAGCGTAAGAAACATAGTAACTGTAAAAGCCTGAGCACACAGAGGTATTGTGATAGATTTGAGACGAACCCAAGTTGTAGCCCCATCTATTCTTGAAGCCTCGATGAGTTCCTGGGGAATATTTTCAATCGCTGCAACATAGATCATCATTATGTAGCCAGCGTACTGCCATGTGCCTACGATGATCATTGCTGCGATTGCAGTATTAGGCTTGCTTAGCATCAAATTGGCTGGATCAGATAAAAAATCAAGAGCAGGTATGATAGAACCAAGCGAAGGAAGGGCATTATTGAAGATAAACTGCCAAATATAACCAAGAATGATTCCGCCTATGAGATTAGGCACGAAAAAGCCAACTCGATATAAATTCTTGAATCGGAGATCGCCCGTTACAAACAGAGCCAGCACGAAAGCTACGATATTGATGACTATCATGTTTAAAATCGTATATACAAAGGTGATCCCGAAAGAGTACAAAAAGGATGGATCTTTCAAGCTATTAGAAAAATTCTCGAAACCTACAAACTTCAAACTACTGTCTACCCTCGCCGATGAGGTCCAATTGGTAAACGCATAATAAGAGCCCAACACAAATGGAATTACCATGACCATGATGAACGCAAAAAGTACAGGCAAAAGAAATATCCAAAACACCAATGCAGATTCCGTCTTTTTTGTCATACTTTCTCCCCTATTCTATTGAGGATTTCAAAACAAAACCGCCTGCATCCACATTAGCAATGCAGGCGGCCCAAATCAAGCGCATTTCGCGGACAGCTCCGCTGGAAAAGTATTCTATTATGAGAAATTATTTCTTGGCATTATCCTTGAATGCTTTGGTCATTAAATCGATGAATTGAGCCTTGCTGATGCTGCCAGCTGCAAACTGATTGTAGATTGGTGTAAGCACCTTGTCTCTAAAATCGCCCGAGAAGTAATACTGATTCCAGCTGTAGACCTTGCCAGCAGCTGACCACTGCTGAACAGATTTGGAGAGCTGACCTTCTGGGCTGAGAGTCACGTTCGAGAAGGCTGGAATCATGCCTGCTTCTTTGACCATGTAATTATTTCCTTCTGGAGTCATGACAAGGTCGTTAAGAAATTTTTTGGCAAGCGCGATGTTCTTCGATTCCTTGTTGATCGCATAATAAGATGGAGCTGAAACGAAGATACCATCGGTAACCTTCTTCATCGATCCATGAGGAGCAAAAGCCATTTTGAATGTGGCATTTGCATCCTTTAGGTTAGGATCTACCCAGTTTCCCTGGTGCAAGAAGACAGCCTTGCCGGTTGCAAAGGCTCCAACTTGAGCGTCATAGTTACCTGTAAGAAGGATCGCTTTATCTGAATATTTAAATAGAAGCTCTACCCAGTCTGCATACTCTTGAAGTCGTTGCGCGTCGACCTTGCCAGCCAGCAGATCGTTCGTCACAGAGAGGTCACCATAAGGCAAACCATTGGATAGCAAAGAGTTAAAATTATGATGAGCGGTAACCCATCCCATCTCGATGGATGCGGCCATGGAGACAACCGAATTGATGCCTAGATCCTTCTTCATAGAATCGAGCTTTTCAAAGGCTTTCTTATATGCATCGAAGTTGTTCAGAGTCTTGGGATCAATGCCAGCCTTAGCCAGGAGGTCGGCATTGTAGGCTAATCCCCATCCCTCGATTGCCACAGGAAATCCATAGACCTTTCCATTATATTTAAAGGGAACAGAAGTCTTGGTAACCCAGGATTCATTCGAGAGGTCTAGGATGATTCCTTCCCACTCCTTGTAAGCCTCCAAGCCGTCGAAAGCGAAGATATCTGGCATATCTCCTGCTGCATAGTCCGCCTTGAGTTGAGGACCCATACCGCCAGATGTACCACCGATCGATTTGATCACAACAGTTACGCCATTTTTCTGGCCCCATGCCGCGGCATAGGCTTTAAGCTGAGCATCGATCTCGGGCTTATTCTGCATCAACGTAAGCTTCCCGGCGCCAAATACAGCAGTCACCGTCAATAGCGCCATGAATACCAACATAAGCCGTTTCATACTATATTCCTCCTTCATGCTTTTCGATTAAGTTTGATTGCTTAACCGGTTTAATAATAGTAGCATAAAAATCTAGATTGTCAAGAAGGGAATCTTATTCACTGGGCTTGAAGAAATGCTGCTTAGCTATCTTTGCACAAATTTGTCGTGCACCCATCTTATTCAAGAACTACAAATCTGTACTGCGCCCATTTTATTTCTTGCATTTGAGGCGGGCATGCATATGTTATCACGAACACAAAACAAAAAAATCATCGAAGGGAAAAAGCAGAATCTTGACCGCTCATGTGCTTCGACTTATGATTGCTTATATGAAAGACGAACTCGGGCTAGGCCTTAAACTGGCATATGGCTCGGGGGATCTGGGGTTTTCTATCACCACGACCATGGTAGGTGCCTACCTCTCTATTTTTCTGACCGATGTGGTTGGATTGGCTCCAACCCTTGTGGCAACAGCGATCTTTATAGGCAGAAGCGTGGACTACATAAACGATCCTATCATTGGACATCTAGTAGACCGAACACGAAGCCGATGGGGTAGAAGACGGCCCTACCTCCTTTTCGGCGCCTTGCCCTTTGGAGCAGCTTTTCTGCTTCTTTGGTTGCGGCCATCTCTGCACAATCCTATTTTGCTAGCAGCATACTACGGAGGAGCATACGCCCTCTTTGATACGGCAGCCACCTTCGTCTATATGCCTTACTACGCTCTGACACCAGAAATAGCTCCTGCTTATGATCAGCGCACATCGCTCACTTCTTTCCGAATGAGCTTCTCTATCATCGGAAGCCTCATTGTATTTGTGCTTCCCTGGGCATTTATCGGAAGCTTCTCTCCAGCTAATGCAGATAAGATCCTGCTTTTTGCAGCAGGTGTTGCCGTTGTCTCAGTGTTGCCTCTCTTTATTTGTTTTGCTGCAGTCCATGAGCGCCCTGAGTTCCAAAAAGAGTCCGTGCCGAACCTAAAAGACTCTCTTAAGGCTGCTTTTGGCAATCGTGCTTTTCTTTTCGGTGCTGTGATCTTCCTGGCAACCTGGACCTGCATCGACCTCCTACAGGCCCTAATTGTCTATTACATTAAACATGTAATCCAGCGAGAAGCCTCCATGGATCTCATAATGGCCCTTATCTTTGTTACAGCCCTTATTTCCATCCCTCTTTGGAACTTCTTATCTAGCCATTGGGACAAGAGACTAGCCTATATAGTAGGAGCAGTATTTCTTGCTCTCTGTTTAGGCTTGCTCTCCTTTCTGGGTGCTACAACTTCTATGGGAGTGATCGCTGTCTTATCTGTGGTTGCAGGAATCGGTGTTGGGGCTGCACATGTCATTCCTTGGTCAATCCTCCCAGACGCTGTGGAACTGGATGAATATCAGACTGGAGAGCGTCATGAAGGAATGTTCTACTCGCTAATAACCCTTTCGCAAAAAGTAGCCAGTTCCATAGCCTTGCCCATTGTACTGCTCATGCTTGGAGCTGCAGGATATGCTCCAGGAGTGGAAAAACAATCAGCCTCTGCAATCCGAAGTATTCGCCTTGTAATGAGCATAATACCCGCCCTCCTCCTTGGCTCAGGCGCTATATTTGCTTTGAAATACCCATTGAAGCGCGAAGACCACAAACGACTTACAGCTGAACTCGATGAACGCCGAAGAAACTACGGAGATATCCAATTATGCGCAGAAGAGAATCCTACAAATGAATGACAAACTATGAACATAATAGAGATACAAGCGAAATCCAAAGTACAGGTCAATCCTGTCGAGAGCAAAAGAGATTTTGAACGATTTTTGCATTTTCCGTGGACCATCTATAGAAATGACCCGTTATGGGTTTCTCCAATTCTTCCGGATCGCAAGGCTATATTAGATCCTCAGAGAGGAGAGTTCTTTCTTCGCGGAGGAGAAGCAAAGCTCTTCATTGCCAGAAAAGAAGGCAGAATTGTAGGCACTATAGCCGCAGCCGAGGACTGCTCCGCGAACACACGCGATGCAACAAAACACTGCATTTTCGGCTTCTTCGAATACATCAATGATCTCGATGTCGCCCGGGCTCTTATAGATACGGTGGAAGAATGGGGGCATTCACGAGGCCTTACAGAGCTCTATGGACCCTTCAATCTGGACTACGAAAATGCCTATGGGGTTCTTGTAGAAGGTCGAGACCGCCCTCCTGTCCTTTTGTGCGGCCATAGCCCGCCCTATTACCTCTCAACTATGGAGAGCCTAGGCTTTCTGCCAGCACGAGGAGACAACATAGCCCTAGAAGTACGTTTGGACAAGCCAATACCCGATCGGGCTAAGTTAGCTAGCCTTGCAGCTTCTGCACGAGAATATAGGGGCTACTCGATTCGGAATGCCAATTTCGCCCGCTTCGAAGACGAAGTGGATTGTGTGCTAGAATTGCTAAACAAAAGCTTAGCTCATCTGCCAGGATTCATAGCCTGGGAAAGGCCAGCTGTGCGAGCCCTTTTGGAGCCTTTCCGAAGCTTTGCCGACCCTCGACTCGTCCTCTTTGCAATGAAGGAGGGCAAGACAGTTGGATTCTTTCCGGCCGTGCCAAACTTGAACGAAGTACTAATAAAATGCGACGGTTTTCGAACTCCCTTTATGGCTCTGAGCGGATTCATTAGGATGGGTCTATTCTCTCACCCTAGAACACCAGAGATGCGCGGTATTCATCGCTTCTTCAGCCGACGCTATGAATGTGTAACCATTAAGAGCGTGCTCGTTCCCCCAGAGCATTGGGGAGCAGGTGCAGCCGTTCTTCTTTTTGATGAGATGATCAAGCGCCTGGAAGGCCTTGGCTACTCATGGATAGACCTGTCTCTTACATCCGAAGATAATCCTAATACCCCTGCCTTGGCTGAGCGCTTTGGCGGAAGAATCTACAAACGCTACCGGGTTTTTAGAAAAGCAATAGCCTCATACTAGATAATCGGGCGTAATTCCTTATGGCCCAGGGCCGATTCGAACGGCCGACCTATTGCGGAGGCAGCATTTTCAAATAATTATGCATAACATAGCATTGCTTGGCTTGTTACTATGTTTTTATAATAAATGATATTAGCATTTTTGTCAATGCATAAAATGCTATAGAATACTACTATTTGATATATATTTTCAAACAAAGAAAGTAACAAAATGCAGTAACACAGGTACAAAGCTATAAGCCAGCAAGCCTAAAGCTTGTTTGTTATTTCGAATCCCTATCAATATAAAAACTTGCCCACACTGGATAATGATCGGTTAATGAGGCGGCATCGATTCCTAAAGAGCTAAAAGCTTCGGCCTCATCGAAGCGATAGACTCCCCACTCCCCTGTCCAGTCCTCCTGAATGGTACTAGTGGCTGAGATCCGATCATATGTATTGCTCTGTTTTCCGACGGTAGTATCTGCTGAATTAGGAATAATCCATAGATAGCTGCTATAAGGGAAAATAGTTTGATAAGAATCTTCATCGAAATAAGCTCCGTCAGCATTCAAATCTCCAATACAAAGCACATCTGGCTCTTCATAGTATTCAGCTGCAAAGCGGATTACCTCAGGGAGAAAAGCAATTTCCTTAGCTGAATCATCTGGCTTAGTATGAATATCGACTAGTACGAAATCAAATGTTCCATTTATTGCCTTAAGCATGACCATATATGGTTCCCTTTCAAAAAGATCTTGAGTATCAGGCCATAGGGTACCATCTTTTTCAATTTGCAAATTAGACTTTCTATAGAAGATAGCATACTGTTCCTTGCTGCTTGTGCGTCCGACGCGTGGGGAGACGATAATAGAATAATCGTCATTAGTGCTATTTACCTCACCAAGAAGCTTTATTATGGCAAGCCCTTCCTTATCTCTTATTTCCTGAACCGCAACAACATCAAATTGCTTAATAATATTTGCTATAGCAGAATTAGGGTGGATTCCCAGTATATTTGCTGCAGATCTGGCCGTTACTTCTAGGACAAAATATTCCAGAAGCCTTGTTTGTATGTTTTTCGTTAACCTACAATGACTTATGATCACTTATTTAGTATAACATCTGATTTTATCTAATACAGCCCCAAATTTTTTTAATATACCCATCATGCCTGCTTGAAACAAAGTTCATGCCTGAGGTCACTTCAAGTGATTCACGAAGAAATCAAAGGTCGCCTGCATCGCGGGCACACGCGTGCCCTCAATCTCGGCCGCGACAAATCTGCCCGCACGCCCGGACGTAGTCGATGCCGGAAACCTAGGAATCTCTCCGTAGGGCAGCATCGCCTGCGACTCGATCATCTCCGTGAACCCTCCGAACCCCGACCCGAGCACTAGCACGCAGACCGGAGGATCGCCGAGCCGCGCGCTTAAAAGGACGGTGGCCGACTGAATTTCTGTGTAATCGTAAGGCATGCTTCTACAATAGAATTCGCGATCCCCGCAGTCAATCAATAACTGTGGCACAGGGACGACATGGCGCCCGACCGCGCAATAAAAAAAGCCGCCGCGTTTCCGCGACGGCCTGTTCTTGGTCGTCCAGTTACTCAAGTATTCCTTGGGCAACTGTGAACCATTTAATACAACACTTTAGCATGAGCGGCAAAGTAGATATACCCGGAGAAACCGGTCAACGTATACGAGTCGCTGGTTGCGTAATTTAAAGAGTGCTGATTACCAAGCAGCCCAGGCGAGCTTGTATATGCCCCATTCTTTTTTGGAAGCTTATCGGTTCCAACATAGAGCTGCGTTTCTTTCAAGTAATATCCAGAGTTCATGCTATATGTCACAGTGACATTGCTTCCCTCATATTTTAAAGTAACCGTGCCAGCTAGCTTGCCTTTCGTGATATCACTCTGCGCCGCGCCCGCATACAGATTGGCTGTATACGTTCCTGCGCTCAATGGGCCGTTCGTCCATCCCCAATTATTGGCACCAAGATCAAGATCAGCCATAAAATCAAGATAATAATGATCGAGGCGGGCCCAGCCAGTATCATTGTGCGAAGTGGAAGGCGGGAACACCGGCGGTGGCGTAGTTGTCTCATTCAGCTTGATCCACACATCCGAAGTAGCAGAACCGCGATCATTCGCCTCACCATCGCTGGTGCTCGCCACATACGAGGCGGTGTTCTGGATGAGCACCGCTGCACCAGCGGCGGGCGCGCTGATCGAGTAGTCATAGGTGAAGGAGTATGCTCCGCTAGTAAGGCCCGCGAGCCCTATCGTCCGCGCGGCCGCGGGAACGAGGCTGTCGGAGATCACGATCGAAGTGTCGAACTGATTTTTCGGTGTGGTGCCGAACGCGAAACTCGCGCTGGCGCTGTTGCTCACAACGTTGCCGGAGCCTGACACTGTGGTCGCGGTAACCGCTCCATCAGTTTTGCTCGTAAGCGAGGCTGAATAATTGAAGGCGACCGAGCTTGCGCCGGCTGCGATGGTAACAGGGAAGATTCCCTCAACGGCGCCTGACCCATTCGGAACGGCGATGTTGATGCCAGAAAGAATTGCGGAAGTCTTGTTGTACGCGGGGTTGGTCACCGTGACAACTCCCTGCACAAGGAAATTCTTATCCACGGAGGAAGCGGCACCTGAGACCGTGTACGTTACGGGAAGTGAGTCACCAGCAACCATCATGGCGGGCTTCGCAGAAGAGTTGCCGTCCGCGAGGCTGTTGGTCTTCTGGATGGTCCAGTTCCAGTCTCTGTCGAATGTGGCGTTGGCGGTGAGGGTCACGAGAGGTCGCGGCACCCACGCGAATATCCAGTGGCTGATGGCCGCGTTGCCGCCCTTGCCTAACTTGCCGGTGAGGGGCGTCACCACAGTACCGCTTGTTGCGCCATCCGGGCTGGAATTGTAGAAATTGCCACCTTCGCTTCCGCCCTTGAGGTAGATGCCGATGATGGGAATCTCGGAGACGAAGTCGAAGCCGTACACTTCTCCGGTGGACTTGGTATAGAGCTTCGTCACTGTGAGCGGACCGTACTTCTGGTTGAGAACCGGATAGCCATCCGGAGCGATTTCCTGAATTGCAGAATCAATGTTAGAACTGGCGCCAGGAACGAGGACGGTGGTTCCATCCTTTTTATTCTGCGGACCAGTTCCCAGAGACACGTAGTTCCCTGGTACGATGGTTGGATCTCCAACCGTGAGCGACTTCGATGCTCCCGTACTTCCTGAAGTAAGACTCGGTTGCAGTGGATTTGCGCATGACGCGATGAAGAGGGCGGCGATCGAGACGGCTACAAGAGCCTTCACAATCTTTGACAACTTTTTCATAATAGCCTCCAACATTTTACAATGAAACGTTTAAGGAAACATAATTCAGTTCTCCAAATTTGTCAATACCTCTATTTTAATTCGCGACGCGATAGAATCTTATCAAATTGACAACCAATTTTTGACCTGCAGTTCAGACCCTGATGCGGTTTGAGATTCTGGCCCTCTATTTCAGCCCTTCCTTCGCAAATTCGAGCGCAAGTTCCGCTGTCCTTTCCTGCTGCGCTTCTCTCGAAATCGAAGTCTGGCCATCGCCCTTCTGGGGACCATAATCCCCGAACTGAGCGTGATTGCCGCCCTGTATCTCCACTAGCGTCGAGCCAGGGGGCACGAGCGCCATCGAATTCGTGAATTCCGCGTAAAGCACCCCGTCGTTCGAGCCATAGACCGAGAGCACCCGTATCGGGAGCGCCGACAGATCAGCCGATTTCGCGGAGTAGCTCGCGAGGAAGCCGAGGCTTTTAAGGGGTAGGCGGCCTTAACCGCGTCGGCGCCTCCGGGTCTGGGAGCGGGCACTTCTCTGTCGAAGTACCCCGAAATTTTCCAGCAGAGCTCCGTTTCTCTAGAGCGGAGCTGTTTTTTTTCAGGCTTTCGCCAGATTCGAAAAGACCGCGCTATAGCAAAGCTCCATAAGTACCTCCTTGTTTCAATTTTTAACGATCATTCTTCTACGAACGCCCAGATGCCTGCGCGAGAATCCTGCTCGCCGCCGGATAGTCCAGAAAGAGGGTGCAATCGGGGTGTTCTCTCAGGATCGAACAGGGGGCGGAGGGTGATATTTCCGCGCTGAGGGCCATGTGCACCGCGTCGCGCTTGTGTGCGTCCGGCACCGTGCACACGATTTTCGACGATTTAAGGATGTGCTGAATGCTCATTGAGATGGCGCGCGAGGGAACCTCAGCAAGCCCTGAAAACCAGCCCTCCCCGACCTGCTAACGCCGGCAGGTTTCGTCGAGCTCGACGACGATATACGGCTCGTTGGTCTCGAAGTCGGCGGGAGGATCGTTGAAGGCCAGGTGGCCATTTTCTCCGATGCCGATAAAGGCGATATCGATGGGCCGGCGGCTGATTAGTTCGTTGAAGCGCTCGATCTCCTCGTAGAGCGGTTCGGCGTCGCCGTTGACGTAGGTGAAGGAGCCCAGCCCCTCAATCTTATTCTCGAATCGCTCTTTGAGGTAACGGCCAAAGCTCGCGGGGTGGGTAATGGGCAGCCCTACGTACTCCTCGAGGTGAAAGACGTGTACCTTCGACCACTGAATGTCCCGCTCCGCGATGAGGTGCTAGAGCATCGTGAACTGGCTCGCCCCTGTGGCGAGAATGATGTGTGCCTCACCGCGTGTAATCCGGCACAGGTAGTGACCCCCCTCGGCACTTTTTAGTGATGATATGAGAGCGCTGCACCTGAAGCGCCGGGTGAAGTATGATTACTTCAATCTTGAATAGCGTTAAGGAGG
>MWDY01000166.1 GCA_002070755.1 Spirochaetes bacterium ADurb.Bin110
CTCTGAAGAGGAAGCTCGAGAAGGCAAAGTTCTCAACAGTTGGGATGGAACAATATCTTTCCCAGATAAGAAATAAAAGATAAAATTCCTTTAGTCCATAATTTATAAATGCCTGTAGCGCTCATCGAGCCCTGCAGGCATTTATAGTTTTTGAATTATCCTAATTCTCGATTATCTTTAGGAGCTTTCTTTTTGCTGCTAGATTCCGGCATATTTCTTGAGTTCGTTGAGTACGTCTTCTTTCATTGTATATGTGAATTCATCAGATGGGAATTTTTGTTCTCTTACTTCATCAATATAATCCTTTATAGCCTTAAGTTCGTAATCCCAAGCATTTGCATACACTTTGACAAACTTTGGTGTAAATCTCTTGAAAAGTCCAAGGATATCATGGAAGACAAGCACCTGGCCGTCGCATTCCATGCCAGCACCAATACCTATGGTTATAGCCTTCACTTTCTGGGAGATGATTTTTGCAAGTTGCCGAGGAATGGATTCTAAGACTATAGCGAATGCGCCAGCCTCATCCACGGCTATCGCATCGTCGATCAGCTTTCTAGCAGCATCGAGGGATTTGCCTTGCACTTTGAAACCGCCGAGCATGCCTGCGGTTTGAGGAGTAAGCCCAATGTGACCAAAAGTTGGAATACCTGCGCGGACTATTGCCTCAATTGTCTTTGCCATTTCCTGTCCGCCCTCGAGCTTTATCGAATCGCAAGCTCCTTCTTTATATAGAATACCAGCATTTGTGATCGCTTGTTCTTTGGAGACATTGTAGGACATGAAAGGCATATCTCCGACCACATGTGCTCGTTTCACCGCTCTAGTGACCGGTTTGATATGAGCGAGCATTTCATCCATGGTTACAGGTGTAGTTCCGTTGTAGCCAAGTTCGACCATGCCAAGACTATCTCCCACCAGAATTATATCTATTCCTGCTTCATCCACAAGCAATCCTTGAGGATAAGAATAAGCTGTAATCATCGATATCTTCTTACCTTCTCTCTTCATCGAGACAAGATCAGGGATAGAGAGCTTTTGTACTTCATCTGCCATTATTAGGCCTCCTTTAGTTAAGATAGATAATTCATCATATATCGAAATAGCCAATAATACAATGGTAAAATGCGCTTAACTGCTATTTATCCTTCTTGTTTCTTTCAAAGGGTGCACGACAATTTTGTGCAAATCAATACTTGACTTGGCTACCAACTATGTTAAGATAATGAAGTCGTTGCTAAAGATATCATTGTGCATAATATTAGATATTCTTAGCGTTGTTCAGCTGTTCAAAGGAATCCTTACAAGAAAGGCGGACAGGTTGATTAGATAAGAAGCATGATCTTGTTCGATTCGATAGCATTTGAGTTATTATTAGACTTTTGATCGAAATTTCCAAAATTCACTCGAAGAAGGGGAGGTCTCTTAAAATGAACACTGTAGAGAAGTATAAGAATTATGTTAATACTTCTTTCGTGAAGGCGATCGAGCCTGTTATCGTTACGAATGCATCAGGCAGTAAAATAACCAGCGAAGATGGTAAAGTATATACCGATTTATATTCGGGTATATCGGTAGTGAATGCCGGGCATTGCAATCCAGAGGTCGCAGAAGCGGCCAAAGCACAGATTGATAAATTAATTCATTGTGGCACATATGTTTATTATGCGCCTACAGTGGCGGACTTTGCCGAGAAGCTTGCAGAAGTCGCACCTGGAAGATTGCAGAAGACTTTTTTCGGAAACGGGGGAGCAGAAGCCAATGAGTGCGGAATGCGCATGGCAAAGCAGTATACAAAAAAGCAGGAATTCATTGCTTTGCAGGGGTCCTTTCATGGAAGAAGTTTGGCCACATTGTCCATAACGGGGAATAAAGCTAGGAAGAAGGGCGGTGGTCCATATATTCCAGGCGTTGCCTTCAACCCAGCTCCATATTGTTATAGATGCGGTTTCGATATGTCGTATCCTTCTTGTGATTTGTATTGTGCAAAGTATCTTGAGCGCACAATACAATATGATACTAGTGACAATGTTGCGGCATTTGTTGCAGAAACCATCATGGGAGAAGGTGGCATAATTGTTCCGCCAAAAGAGTTTTTTAAGGAAATAAAGAAAATTCTGGATCAGTATGGTATCCTTCTCTTCCTTGATGAAGTTCAAGCTGGTTTTGGTCGTTCCGGCAAGCTTTTTGCGATTGAACACTATGATGTCGAACCAGATATCATGACTATGGCAAAAGGGATTGCAGCAGGCTTTCCTCTATCTGCATGTATAGCAAGGCCCGAAATTGCGGATTCCTTCCGACCAGGGGATCATCTCTCGACTTTTGGCGGCAATCCTGTTTCTTGTGCGGCGGCCATTGCAAATCTGAATTATATGCAGAGAGAAAAGCTTCCTGAAAAAGCCATGGAAAAAGGGAAGATTTTCATAGAGGAATTGAAGGAAATACAGAAAAAAACACCACTCATCGGGGACGTTCGTGGCTCCGGCCTAATGATTGGCGTAGAGTTGGTACGTGATAAAAGAAAAACACCTGCAGCGGAAGAAGCAGCCAAGATCAAGACCCTTATGAGAGAGAAAGGATTCCTTATCGGGTTAGGGGGCACATTTGCAAATGTCTTGAGGTTGCAGCCTCCTTTGGTCATTTCTTCGGAAGAGCTTTCTTCTGCAGCAAACGCCCTTTCTGAATGCTTTAGAGAATTAGTATGAAAATCTCTGTTATTGGATCGGGGGCCATGGGCTCTCTCTTTGGGGGTAAGCTTGCTATAGCGGGAGAGAATGTGGTTCTCTATGATGTCTATAGAGAACATATAGATACAGTGAATAAAGAGGGCCTTTCGATAGAGGATGCAGAGACTGGAGAGATTACGGTTGTTCGCTTACAAGCATCCTCTGATCCTGAATCCGTAAAGAATTCCGATGTTCTGCTTATTTTCGTTAAATCGACAAACACAGAGTCGGTCGCCAATCAATTCAAATCCTTTGCTGCTCCGCATACGATTGTGCTGACTTTACAAAATGGGCTTGGAAACGACGCTATTCTAGTCAAGCATTTCGGAATAGAGCGGACAGCGATTGGAGTTACTTCTCAAGGGGCGACCTTCTTGGGACCTGGGAAAATTCGGCATGCTGGAAAAGGCCCAACCCATATCACTATGGCCGATGGCAATAAGACAAAACTTCAAGATCTAACAGCAGCTCTCGGTCGGGCTGGTTTCGAGACTTATGTAAGCGATGAAGTAACCAGCTTGGTATGGAGCAAACTCATAATCAATGTCGGAATCAATGCGCTAACCGCTCTCCTAAATGTCAAGAATGGTCAATTATTAGAATACGAGGATATCAAGCAAGTAATGGCCGATCTTGTAAATGAAGCTCTCATTGTTGCTAAAAAGAAAGGCATACAACTTATCTATGATGATCCTCTGGCTCAGGTATATGAAGTGGCGCGAAAGACAGCGTCGAATTCATCTTCTATGTTGCAGGATTTTCAGAAAAACCGTCCGACGGAGATCGATTTCATTAATGGTGCAATTGTCAATGAAGCACACAAGCTTGGAATTTCGGTGCCTGTAAATGAGACAGTGACAAGGATTATTCGAACCCTCGATATGCTGCATGCTCAAAAAGGAAGATTATGATGTTAGACGCAAGGGAAACTGCTTTTATTCAAGCGGTAAAAAAGGAAGAACTTATTCCTTTGATCCGAGATCTGGTAAGAATAGATTCTGTGATACGCCCAGAAACAGGCAATACCGAGCACAATGTAGCCTGCTATATTATCGATTGG
>MWDY01000167.1 GCA_002070755.1 Spirochaetes bacterium ADurb.Bin110
AATGAGGAGATACAAAACTGCCTCAATTATTGAGAAGACCTGCAGTCATAAATTGTTTTCATGGAATGAGAGATGTCAAAAAGAAATAAGCATTATATTCAATCAATAATCAAAAATAGCGATATTACTTTAATTGAAGGTTTTCTTTTTCTAAGCATATTTATTCTAAGCCTTATAGTTGGCTCCAAATATGTAGGGGGCGACCAGAAATATTATAGAATTGTCTATAATCAACTAAGAACCTATAGTCTTTTTAAGGGGTACTTATATTATTCGTTAAGCTTAGACTCATTCGAGGTCGTTCACTTTTTAATTGACTGGATTTTCTGTAGAATTCTTCCTAAAGATCTTGTGATGTCGCTATTTAATGCATTATTGGGAGTGATTCTATATAGATTATTAAGAAAGTGGGGTGCTGATCGGTTTAATGCTTTATTCATAGCGCTAACAAATTATTATATGCTAGTATTATATTTTGCTGCTGAAAGACTAAAATTCGGCTTTTTATTATTTGGCATTGGGCTCTTATCTAATGATAAAAAAATCAAGGAGCTCTTTTGTTCATTATCAATATTTGGCCATATACAAATGGCTATTCTCTTTTTAGCAATGAAAGTGGAAACCTATTTTAAAGCTTTGATAAAGATATTTTCTAGATTAAGAATATCTAAATCCATATTGATAGGTATTATCATAATAATTGGAATTTTTATTATTATGTCTACTCAATTAGTTACAAAATTATCCTTTTATGCATTTCAAAATATAAAAATTATGGATATAGCGAAAACAATGGTTTTCTTTTTCGGTTCTTTTGTATTCTCAAGAAACAAACAGAAAGTTGTTTACATGTATTTGCCAATAATTGTAGCAACCTTCATTGTAGGATCGTTTCGCACAAATATATTTGCTTATTTTTTAATGTTATATTTTTGTATTTCAAATAAAAAGGGCTACAATTTAGTCATCTATTCTACAAACATATATTATTCAATTATGTCTATTAGTTTTCTGTCACAGATATTCAAGTATGGAAGTGCATTCTTATCAAATTAGTTCTCATAAAAATGAAATATTATGGCAAATATAATAATATATGATATTGCAGCAGACTCTTACGGAGCTTTAGTGATCCTTAATCAAATTGTAAGAGAAGCTGAACATGACAAAGCTAATGATTATTATATATTCTTATCATCTGGAATAAATAGGACCCATGGGAATTTACACTATATATATATCAATAAGAAAAAAGGATTGGCTCATCGCTTAATATGGGATTTATATGGCTTAAAAAGATATTTGAAAAAAAACTTCATAATGCCTCATCTAATAATTAGCATGCAAAATATGGCTTTGCTAGGATTCCATGGAATACCTCAAATGGTCTATTTGCATCAATCTATTCCTTTTAGTGATTTTAATCTAAATCCAATGAAAAAAGAAGAAAGAAAATTATTCTTTTATAAATATGTTTATAAAATAATGATATTCTTAACAATTAATTTTACAGGAAGCAGAGTATATGTGCAGACTGAATGGATGAAAGAAAGGGCGGTAGCATTATTTAGAAAATCCATCAAGGTAAAAAAAATTGCGCCTAGTATTGAAAAGCAAGAAGGCATAAGAAATGCAGAAACCAATAATAAAGATTTTCTGTTTTATCCTACTTCAAATTTTAAATATAAGAATATTGACACAATAATCAAGGCCATAGATTATTTAAAGGTGTATAATCCTGAAATATATGGGAGAATAGAATTACGGCTCACCATTGATAAAGATCCAAAATATTGCATGGCTTCGGATAATGTAAAATTCATTGGATATCAGTCGAAAGATGACATGATTTCTCTATATGAGAATTCATCGGCTATGGTATTTCCAAGCTATCTGGAGTCATTTGGATTGCCGCTTATAGAGGCTGCTAGTATAGGCTTGCCGATAATAGTATCAGATTTGCCTTATTCTAGAGAAATACTAGGAACCTATGATGGAGCAAGATTTATCAATGATTATATGAGTAAAAGAGCATGGGCTCAAGGCATAACTGAGGTTTATGCAGAAGGAAGGAATAGATACAAGCCCTTGATTTGGAACAATGAAGGTTGGAAGGTTCTATTTAATGACATACATAGCATTTTGCACAATAGGAAGAGATAGCTAATGAATTCATCGACACTCCTTATTTCTGGCGGAACCGGTTCTTTCGGCAATGCTATACTCAAGAAATACTTGAATCGTGATGATTTTCAGGAGATACGCATTTTCAGCCGGGATGAGAAAAAGCAGGATGATATGCGGCATCTCTACAAATCGGAGAAGATCAAGTATTACATTGGAGATGTGCGAGACATACAGAGTGTCAAGGCGGCGATGCAGGGCGTGGATTATGTGTTCCATGCGGCGGCGCTGAAGCAGGTACCGTCGTGCGAGTTTTATCCTGTGGAGGCGGTCAAGACTAACGTGCTGGGAGCCGACAATGTGCTCACTGCGGCGATCGAGGCGGGAGTTAAGCGCGTCGTGGTGCTCAGCACCGACAAGGCTGTCTATCCCATCAACGCCATGGGGATGTCCAAGGCGCTCATGGAAAAGGTGATGATTGCCAAGTCGCGCGGGCTCGATGAAAAAAAGCAGATTATCTGCGGTACTCGCTATGGCAATGTCATGGCCTCGCGGGGTTCAGTGATTCCGCTTTTTATCGATCAAATTATGAGTGGTAAGCCTATCACCATCACTGATCCAGAGATGACGCGGTTTATGCTCCATCTGGATGAAGCGGTGGAACTTGTGGAATATGCGTTTAGCCATGCTCATAATGGAGATATCTTTGTGAAAAAGGCGCCTGCGTGTACCTTGGCTGATCTTGCCGAGGCGCTTAAAGAGCTGCTCAATGCCGATAACGAAGTGCACGTTATTGGTACGCGTCATGGTGAGAAGGTCTATGAGACCTTAGTCAATCGCGAGGAAATGGCCAAAGCGATCGATTGTGGGGATTACTATCGCATTCCAGCGGATACGCGGGACCTCAACTACGATAAATATTTTAGCAATGGCGACGAAAAAGTAAAGGTGGTGGCTGAATATACCTCGCACAATACGCGTAGGCTCAATGTTGAAGAGATGAAGGAGCTTCTTTTGACGCTCGACTGTGTGCACGAAGCGCGGAAGGAGCGGGGTTTAGAATGAATGTCCTTGTGACTGGTGCTGCCGGTTTTCTAGGGCAGAATCTTTGTATCCGCTTATCGAGAGAAAAAGATTGCACCGTGTTGCCCTTTGATATCGCGAATGAAGAGTCTGAGCTCTTTGAGCTTTTGACAAAAGCCGATCGCATCGTGCACCTTGCAGGGATAAATAGGCCCCTAGAACCTTCGGAGTTCATGGCAGGGAATTTCGGACTCACCTCGACCATTGCGGATGCGCTTGAGAAGATGCAGCGGCCAATCCCCATCATTTTTTCTTCGTCGATTCAGGCTGAGCTCCAGAACGACTATGGAAAGAGTAAGCGCGCAGCGGAAGAGCGATTGAGAGCCTATAGTCAAAGAACTGGTGCGCCGGTGCGAATCTTTCGCTTTGCCAATATCTTTGGCAAATGGTGTAGGCCAAACTATAATTCAGCAGTGGCAACCTTCTGTTACAACATTGTGCATGGGCTTCCTCTTACGATTCATGATCCAGGAGCGCCGTTGCAGCTTGTGTATATCGATGATGTCGTTGAAGCCATCGTCCGAGAGCTAAAGGCAGAACTTGAAAGTTTTGCCTATGTAACTGCTGAGCCTGTCTATGAGACGACAGTGGGTCAGGTCGCAAACTTAATTCGAGATATTCACGAAAAACGTCAAAAAGGCTTTGTTGGGGATTATTCGGATTCCTTCTACAAAAAGTTGGCGACCACCTATTTGAGCTATGTCGATATTCCGAGCCTTGCCGCTGCTCCGGAAATGAAGAGCGACGAGCGAGGTTGGCTCTTTGAACTCATCAAGTCAGAAAAAGCGGGGCAAATCTTTGTCTCGACCACGAAGCCGGGCAAGGTGCGGGGCAATCACTATCATGATACCAAGGTGGAAAAGTTCTGCCTCGTAAAAGGCAAGGCTCGAATTTCGCTGCGCAAAGTGAACAGCACGGAGCACTATGCCTTCGATGTCGATGATACTTCGATTCGCATTGTCGATATTCCTCCAGGGTATACCCATGCCATTCAGAATACCGGTACTGAGGACTGCATCGTGCTCTTCTGGGCGAATGAGGTTATGGACCCCAATAGACCAGATACTTACAGACTCGAGGTCTAAATGCTCGACAAGCTCAAGGTGATGACTATCATCGGCACGAGGCCCGAGATCATTCGGCTCTCTGAAGTGATTCGCGCGTGTGACAAATACTTCAATCACATACTCGTCCACACGGGTCAGAATTACGACTATACGCTCAACGAGATTTTCTTTAAGGACCTCGAGCTGAGGGCTCCAGATTATTATCTCGATGCTGTGGGGAATGATCTTGGCGAGACGATTGGCAATATCATTGCAAAGTCCTACAAGCTTCTTCTACAGGAAAAGCCTGATGCACTCCTTGTTTTGGGAGACACAAATTCTGCCCTATGTGCGATTCCTGCAAAACGGCTCAAGATTCCTATTTTCCACATGGAAGCAGGCAACCGCTGCTTCGACCAAAATGTGCCTGAAGAAATAAACCGTAAAATCGTCGATCATATTGCGGATATCAATCTTCCCTACACCGAGCATTCGCGGCGCTATTTACTTTCAGAGGGCCTTCGTAAGGAACATATCTTTGTGACGGGCTCGCCCATGGCAGAAGTGATTGCGCGCAATAAAGCCAAAATCGAATCATCAAAGGCGCTCGAAAAGTACGATGTTGAGAAGAAAAAGTACTTCGTGCTCTCCATGCATCGCGAAGAGAACATCGATATCGAATACAAGTTTAAGGAACTTGTAAAGGCTCTCAATAGCCTAGCGGAAACCTATGGGCTTCCGATCGTCTTTTCGACGCATCCGCGAACATGGAAGCGGCTCGAATTGGATCACATAGGGCTTGATCCGCTTATTCGCAATGTCAAGCCGCTAGCCTTTACCGATTATTGCCGTATGCAGTGCGATGCAGCCTGTGTCATCTCAGATTCGGGCACCTTAAGCGAAGAGTCTTCGATCTTGCGATTTCCAGCGGTGCTCTTGCGCAATTCGACCGAGCGGCCAGAGGTACTCGATAAGGGGACGATCGTGATCGGCGGCTACACCGAAGAAAGCCTCTTACAATCGGTCGATCTTGCGATCAATTCTTTTGACTCAGAGGATCCCAGACCGAAAGATTATTGTGATACCAATGTTTCACAGAAGGTTGTGAAAATAATTCAAAGCTATACGTCAATAATCAATCAATTTGTCTGGAATAAATTTTGAGCATGGAATCCAAGTCGAACATATTGATTCTAACCAATCATTTCTATCCAGAAGAATTTAGAGTCAATGATATCGCTTTTGAATTAGCTAAAAGAAACTATGCTATAACTGTAATTACTGCTATTCCAGATTATCCTATAGGCAAATTCTTCTCAGGATATTCCTTAATCAAAAGACGAAGAGAAAAAATTGGAGATGTAAGAATAATCAGGCTTCCCATTATCCCGCGCGGCAGTGGTAGAAAGCTGCAGCTTAGCCTTAATTATCTTTCCTATCTTATCTCATCGCTTTTCCTTGTAGCTTTTCATGCATTAGACAATGATTATGATGCTGTAATGGTTCATATGACATCTCCGTTCTTCATAACTTTTCCTGCAGTCTATTTGAAAAGGATCAAGAAAATGCCTTTGATACTATGGGTTTTGGATCTATGGCCTGAATCTGTCGAAGCAGCTGGCGGAATAAAAGATAAGAACATATTGGGATTACTGAATGTAATAGTTAAAAAAGTATATCAACAATGCAATACTATATTGGTAAGCTCAAATTCCTTTAAAAAATCGATTTCTCAAAAAGGCAATTTTGAAAAGAAACTTGTCTATTTCCCTAATTGGGCAGATTCTATACCAGCAATAGATATTGATAAGCAATATAAAAATATAAGCCCATTTTCGAATAAGTCTTCTTCAGATTTTATATTTCTATTTGCGGGCAATCTTGGAGAAGCACAGAATATTGATTTTATTCTAGATTCGATCTCCAAAATGGATCTGAAGAAGGGTGTGAAGTTTGTCTTTCTTGGAGATGGGAGAAAAAGAGCTCAACTAATCAAGAAATCAAATTCTTTGGGTCTCTCAGAGATTTGCTATTTCCCAGGCCGATTCCCCCAAACTATGATGCCCTATTTTATGGGTCATGCAGAAGTGATGCTTGCATCGCTCAAGAGCGATGCGATATTTAGTTTAACGGTACCTGCAAAAGTACAATTTTATATGGCGCAAGGCAAACCAATACTTGCCATTCTCAATGGAGAAGGTGCAGAAATCATCAATAGAGCAAGGTGCGGAATCGCTACCAAACCAGATGATATACAAGGTTTTCAAAATGCTTTGAGTCTATTTTTGGGATATACTAAAGAAGAACTGTATCAGATGGGGGAAAATGGAAAGAAATACTATCTTGGTCAATTCGATAAAGAAAAGAGATTAGATCAGATTGATGGACTACTTCGAAAATTTACTAATAATAATAGAGATATAAGATAAAGAGGATTCAATGTCAGACAAAGAATTTGTTGCCATAAAAGAAACCGAGCAGACTTCAAGTACAAAAGACGAAGATAACGACGATATCAATCTCCTCGATATTGCTGCAGTCCTTTGGAAGCGAAGATGGGTAATCATTGCGATAACCGGCATTGTAGCCTTTGGCTCTCTTGCCTATGCATTGGGCTCGCTGCTCTTGCCTCCCGATAAAAGTTATCTGCCGAATGTCTACACGCCTAAAGCAACAATGCTCATTTCGTCTGGTAGCTCAACGAGCCTATCGTCGATACTTTCTTCTTCTGGGCTATCTGGTCTTGCGAGCATGGTAGGAGTCTCAACAGGAGGGAATCAGAATCAGCAACTTGCAAAGGTATTGGCAACCTCCAACACGACACTAGATAGACTCAACGAGAAGCTTGATTTTGTTGGACATTACAAGGTAAAAGAGCCAAATGTGTCAAGAATCCGGAAATTGGCTTCTTCAAATCTATATGCAGAGATTGATACAAAGTCGAATATCTTTACGATATCGTTTACTGATAAAGATCCGGCCTTTGCCAAAAAGGTAGTCGACGAGACTGTCAATATCCTATCCGAACGCTTTGCGGAGCTGAGCGGTAGTCAAGCAATCCAACAGAAGGCTCTTCTGGAAAAGAGGCTTGCAGATGTCGATGCGGCTATTAGTGATCTCGAATCACAGGTCAAGGAATTCCAAAAGAAATATGGTGTAGTGCAGGTTGAAGCCCTTGCCACAGAACAGATTACAATTCTAGCACGCCTTCGGTCGGAGCTCATTCTCAAAGAGATGGAGATCGAGAATTATAAAAAAGTAGCACGGATCAACGATCCAATGCTTACCCAGCTCAACAATGAGCGTGATTCGCTTCTCGCAAAGATAAAAGAAATCGAAACAGGTACTGGTTCGGGCTCGAAGGTTATGCCAAGCCAGCAGCAGCTGCCAACCATTGCCTTTGAATATGCAAAGCTCGAGCGCGATCTTGCGGTACAAACCGAGCTCTTCAAGATACTCACTCAGCAATATGAGGTCGCAAAGTTCAATGCCGCTGGTCAGGAACCTGTCTTCCAGATTATCGAGATGGCGGAAGTACCAGACATGAAGTCAGGCCCATCTCGCAGCAAGATTTGCATCATTGCGACCATTATAGGCTTTTTTATCTCGATCTTAATCGCCTCTATCGCTGAATCAGTTTCTAAAATTCGTCGAGACCCAGAAGCGATAGCTAGATTTAGGGCCATAAGCAAGGGCGAGAAGACTGAGATATAGTAAGGGCTTAATGCCGAATATCAATAGCAAGCATCACAAAGCTGAATGTGAAGTTACTTTATCGAAGCAAAAGGAAAAAACATGAAGCGGTTTTTTATTATCTCTGGAAGTATGGTAAAAGAAGGTAGAGCAAAATGTCTGTTTCAGGCATTTATATTTGTGGCTCTATTATCTGTGATGTTTCTTATATCTCCGTATTCAGAGATGTCATCGCTCGCTGCTCAGACAACCAGTACTTCAACCGGTACTTCAAACACTTCGAATCTAATACAATCAAGCGTAGTTTCTGGCGCTACAAAAACATCTGAGACCGCACAGACAACGCAGACGGGCACATCTTCATATCCAGAAGTTACAGAGCAAGCGAAGATTGCAATGGCAGCCGCGGACTATCTGGTTACTCCAGGCGATATATATAGTCTCAGTTATATGCGCCTTTCTCAGGTGGAGACGCTAAGACTTATTGTTGAGGGAGATGGCACGGTAAATCTCGGTTTCTTTGGCAGGGTCTCTGCTTCGGGCATGACATTCCGCGAATTTAAGGCTTTTGTGGAGAAAAAGGTCGAGGCGGGATATCCACAATCCTTTCCGAGCCTTTTGATTCTATCTACAGGGAGTTTCAACATAAGGGTGCAGGGCCAAGTTCAGGCGACGTCGGTAGTAACTGCATGGGGTTTGACAAGGCTATCGGAAGCGCTCAACGGAATTCTTCAACCTTATTCCTCGGTACGAGATGTGCGTATTATCTCATCTAATGGTAAAGAAGCAAGTTACGACCTTTTCAAGGCTGAGCGGGAGGGGGACATAAGGGAGGATCCATATATAAGGCCAGGGGACAGTATAGAGGTGAAGAGTGCTGGGAGGGTAGTGAGGTTAGAAGGGGAAGTGAGGCGTCCTGGGACGTATGAGTTATTAGAGAATGAGGGTATTAAGGAGTTAATAAGCTACTATGGGGATGGTTTAGGAGTAAGTGCTAAGGCTGACATGGTAGTATTGACTAGGAGGGCTACAGAGGAGAGGCCTGAGAGTGAGAGCATAGTATTCGATGTTAGTAGTAAGGAGCTACCGAGTATAAAGGATGGGGACAGTATAAGGGTAGCGAGTAGGGAAGAGTATTTACCTGTAGTGTATCTTGAAGGGGCGATAATAGTAGAAGGCAGTAGTGCGAGTAGTGGTGGTGGGATAAAGCCCTACAATATAGAGAGGGTAGTGTTACGTAAGGGGCAGACGATATATCAGGTGATGAAGCCTTTAGAGGGTAAGGTATATGGGACAGGGGATTTAGCTAAGAGCTATATAGTGCGAGGGCAAGAGAGAATAAGTGTAGATTTGGAGAAGCTATTACATACATATACGGTAGAAGAGGATGTTGTATTACAGGCTAATGACAGGGTAGTGATACCGTATGGGTTAAATTATGCTTATGTGACAGGATTTGTTAAGAAGTCGGCTACAGTAGAGGTAACTTCCGAGAGCAGGCTATCTGGGGTATTAAAGGAGTTATTGATAGAGCGTTCGTCTTTGAGGGGTGTAGTAGTAAGGAGTGCAGATGGTAAAGAAGCAAGTTACGACCTTTTCAAGGCTGAGCGGGAGGGGGACATAAGGGAGGATCCATATATAAGGCCAGGGGACAGTATAGAGGTGAAGAGTGCTGGGAGGGTAGTGAGGTTAGAAGGGGAAGTGAGGCGTCCTGGGACGTATGAGTTATTAGAGAATGAGGGTATTAAGGAGTTAATAAGCTACTATGGGGATGGTTTAGGAGTAAGTGCTAAGGCTGACATGGTAGTATTGACTAGGAGGGCTACAGAGGAGAGGCCTGAGAGTGAGAGCATAGTATTCGATGTTAGTAGTAAGGAGCTACCGAGTATAAAGGATGGGGACAGTATAAGGGTAGCGAGTAGGGAAGAGTATTTACCTGTAGTGTATCTTGAAGGGGCGATAGTCGGAGATCTACTTGGTATATCATCGAAAGACCTGTCTGTATCGCAGAGCAATTATGCTATATTGCGAACACCGTATAGAAAGGGCCTGACAGTTTTTTCTCTCTTACGGCCTTTGAAAGATAAGATATTGTCATCAGCAGATATGAGCAATGCTTTTATCATCCGCAAGAGCGAAGCTTCTCCAATAACAATCAACTTAGAAAAACTACTCTATGGAAATGATCTGAGCGGAGATTGTATAATCCAGGCAGAAGATCGAATTGTAATTCCATTTGGCTCGATGTATGTCTTTGTTACCGGCGAAGTTACGAAATCTAGCTGGGTTGGAATAACCGGACTAACGAGGCTTCGAGATGTGGTAACGCCTTTATTGACTCGCTATTCTTCGATTCGAGATGTAAAAATAAAGACCACAGATGGTTTCGAGAAAAGCTATGACCTATTCAAAGCGGATCGATATGGTGATCTGTCTCAGGATCCTTTCTTGAGGCCTGGAGACGAAATAAGGCTCTCGAGCCTTACCAATCTTGCGACTATACAGGGCGAGGTAAAGCGTCCAGGCACCTACCAGCTCCTGCCTGGAGAGGGGCTTAAGGAACTAGTCGATTTATATGCAGATGGTTTTACTGAAAAAGCCAATACATCTCGCCTTACCTTATTACATTACCTATCCGATAGCTCGCCAGTGGGAGAAAAATTGCAGTTCGATTATGCCAAATTTCCGGATATAAAACTCAGGCTTTATGATGTGGTGACAGTTCCTTCTTTACAAGAGCTTTTGCCGGTTGTATGGTTCGAAGGCGCAGTTGGAGTGAGTTCTACGGGCTCATCTCCCGAGACGAGCCAGCGCGTAGCATATAATTTTGTGCCTGGCGAGACAGTGTCGCAAGCTGCGCTCAATAATCGAAAGCTCTTTTCAGCGGTGTCGGATCTTGCATCTGGATATATCATACATGCCGATGGTTCGACTACGGCGATAGATCTTGCGAAATTCATCTATGACTATGACCTTACTAACGACCTTCCACTGAAGGCAAATGACACAATAATCGTTCCTTTCCGTCAGTTCTTTGTCTCTGTATCGGGGGCGGTGAGGTACCCTGGTCGCTATCCATATATTCCGAAACGGACCTGGGAGTATTACATAGGACTTGCTGGCGGTTTCGATACAGACAAGAATTCGGGTCAAAAGATTACTATCTACGATGTCAAATCCCATAAGGTAGCAATAGCAAACCGAGAGATTCAGCCAGAAGATAACATCGTCGCGGAGAGCAATTCCTTTACATACAATATGATGAAAATATCATCGATTATCTCCACTATTCTTTCGCTAACCGTGCTCATAATAAATGTCCTGCGTCTGTAAGAGAGCGTGCTTCAGTTATTTTCCTTGGTTTATAATGATGAATTATTCTAATCCAGAACTCCAGCTCCTCCAGTCGATCTATCAAGCAACAGAAGAAGGGAATAGCTTTGCCTCCGTTTCTCAGCGGCAGCTTGCAAATAGCGCAGGTCTATCCGTTGGATTAACAAATATTCTTTTGAAGCGCTTTATTGAACGAGGTTGGGTCAAATTTCTCCATATTGATGGACGAAAGATTAAATACGCACTTACTCCTTCTGGTATGGAGCAAATAGCTTTGAGAGCTGTTGAATACTTTGCAAGAGCGGAGCGAAATTCAGAGCTCTATAGAAAAAAGATCGACTTCTTCATAGAAGGAGTAGTATGCGAGGGATATACGGCATTTCTCTTAGTTGGGCTCCCCGAGCTAGACTTCTTATTTGACTATGCTTGCATAAAGCATGGCCTCGGATTCTATAAGAATATCAAAGCATTTATGCGCGAAATAGATGAGAATAATTTGGGATGGAACGAGCTAGTAGTTGTCTGTGCCGATAACTTCGAAAATTGCAGGGAAATTCAAGGAGATCCATCAGATTCAGTAGATATAAAAAAGCATCTAGGCATACCAAACGAAGTTCCTCTCATCAGATTTTCGCAGATTCTCATGAATGCGGGGTGGAGAAAGGAAAATTTTGAAGCAAATGGATAAAAGCTCTTGCAAAGAGCATACAAGATAGTTAATAATAGGACTGATTAACTAAGAAGGGATTGAATGCGATGTCATATGAGGTAGCTGTCAGTTCCGCATTTCTCTCAGCCTTTACCATGCCTATTATCTTGAGATTTGCGCACAATAATGGGCTTTACGATTCACTTGATGCAAGAAAGAATCATAATGGAAATATTCCGCGCCTAGGGGGGCTGGGGATATTTATTGCATTTGCAACGATGATAGTATCGCTTATTTTGATCCAACCAGATGAGATTGCTAGACAACTTGCTGCTAGTACAAATCGACTTTGGCCTCTTGCTATTAGTGGTATGGTTATGCACATCATTGGGCTTATTGATGATATTAAACCTCAATCAGCAAGATTAAAGCTCGCTGTGCAGATTGTTGCGGCAATCCTGGTGGTGGCCAATGGTTTTAGGTTTAGAGGCTTCGGATTTCGCCAGGATGTGATGCAGGATAAGATTGCGTGGCTTTCCGTCATCCTAAGTGTAGGGTGGATTGTAGGGGTAGCAAATGCAATAAATTTTATCGATGGAGTAGATGGGCTTGCAGGCAGCATATCTTTTATAGCAGCAATAGCCTATGGAATTTTCTATTATCGCATAAACGATCAATGTAGCTCTCTTGTTTGCTTATGCATCGCGGGTGTAGTTGTTGGATTTCTATTATTTAATTTTCCTATGCCAACGGCAAAAATATTCATGGGAGACTCAGGGAGTCTCTTTATTGGCTTTTGTCTTGCAGTTATGCCTTTTATAGGACAGGGATCTGGAACTGGATCCACAGAAGTGAGCTTGGGTCTATTTCCATCCATTACTATGCTAGCGCTTCCTGTTTTCGATGCGCTGCGAGTCATGAAACTACGGATATCCCAAGGCAAGAATCCGATGTCGCCAGATCGCCAACATGTACATCATCTTTTATTGGATTCAGACTATGGTGCGCTAAGAATCGATTTGATTCTTTCGCTATTAACAGTAGGATTAGTTTTTGTAGTATTAGCCATCTATGACATACCTCAAATCCTAGGTTTTATGTTCGAATTTATTGCTATGGGGCTTCTTTTGATCTTTTTCAGGTATGTGAGATATGTGAATAATGAGCACTCTGTGAATGCTGAACACCGAGGAGGCTGAGAGATTTGTAGATTGTTACATAAAGCAACCTACGATTGCTTCTTAGAATAAGCAAATCAAATTCGAATAAGCAGCTCAAGAAGAGCTTTTTAATAAAGATTAGCAAAGACCGCGGAATTCATGCTTTGATTGAATTCCAGCGGTCTTTTTTATGCCCTTCTTTATCCTGCATTCCCGCGAAATTATACCAAGGAAATCATTAACTAATTGCCTCATAAGAAAATAATATTTAACATCTTCTTATCATTGGTATATAATATATCAATGGCGTACCCTATGTCTATGAAGATTCTGCAACCTGGGATAAAGAAAAGAAGAATGCAAAACATGCTCGTCACTATATTGGAAAAATGGTCGATGGAGTCTTTGTCCCTAATAAAACCTATGAATTAGAATGTGCACTAAAAGAATCGAAAGAGAAAAAGCCAGGGCCACAAGAGAACACCCAGAGTATAAGGCAGTTCTGTGGAGCAACATACCTCTTTGACAGAATAGGAGAAAAGCTTGGAATTACCGAAGACCTTGAAAAGTGTTTCCCTGATATCTACGAGCAACTGCTTTCTCTTGCCTACTATCTCATTCTCGAGGATAACAATCCCTTACGCCGTTTTCCTCGCTACTCTATGGAGAGTCTTCACGACTTCCTGTGTACTATCGAAAGCTTGCAGGCAACATTAGCGATGTGACAATTATGTCATCGAACGAGCCATCGAGTGGAAGTATAAGGCAATAAAACCACGCTCTCAGAGTCTTGAGACAGGCAGTAGGCGGATGTACCTGCAGCTGTATTTCGATGACCAAAAGGCAGTCGATGACAGGCTCGCCTTCAATCGCCTTCTTGATAGCTTAGAAGAAGAAGTAAAGACGGGTAGGAGAATTCCAGAACATGAGACGCTCTACCAGAAGTACTATGATATCAGTGCAACTCCTGTCCGAGGGCTTGTCATGACACCCAGAGAGGAGGCAATCGAGGCAGTAGAGAAGAACTATGGCTACTTTGCACTCATCTCGAATGATATTAAGGATCCGCTTGAAGCACTCGCACTCTATCGCTCAAGGGATATATCTGAGAAGGCATTCAATAACTTAAAAGAGCGCCTGTCTATGCG
>MWDY01000168.1 GCA_002070755.1 Spirochaetes bacterium ADurb.Bin110
TGCTATGAACACCGGCCCCGTAATTCCCACGAGTTCGAAAAAACCGAGGAAAAAGCCTACCGCAGCAGGGCTATAGCCGAGCCTGCGCACCATGAGCTGGAGATACGGTGAGGAAATACCATACATTGCGAAGAGCATAAAGTAACCAAGTCCAAACCGCTGCGATATTTTTTGTTGATTTGCGAGCTTGTTCATAACTACTTGAAAGAATAGGGTTAAGGGGCAGATGCGTCAACCAGACATTGTGCAGACAGCATGCCGCAAAGAGCTCTCCTAGGGCGGCTCATCACAATTCTGTCCAGAAAAGATGCAGCAAAAAGGGCAGAGCAATGATTCCTATACAAGAAATATTATGTTACTCTCGAATTCTTGAACGCATTGCTGCATAATTAAAGAGACTATGATATATTCATTTATTTGGCAGGTCGGTACAAAAGACTGGCTAAAATCCGCATCTGTAAAGGTTGGGCTTTTTTAGCTATCAAATCTTATTTTGCTTGATTGCATGGATTTTGCGTTTTTTGCCCGCAAAGATGGCTTAGCTGCGCAATAATATGACTAGAGCGATAGGAAAATGAGGAGAAGATAATGAAGCGCAATTGCAAGCTATGCTTATTGCTCTTGGTTATGTTTTATTTATGTCCACTAATTTTTTCTCAAGAGCTTTTAGAAGAATTAGGGCAGGAAACTACGATTCCTGAAAAAATTGAAGAAGCATCATCCTCAGAAGTCACTGAATTTCGCATTCGATCGGTAAAATTTCTTATCAAAGGTCATACTAAAGAGAGAATACTAATAGAGAAAGCGCAAGTAAGAATAGGTACTACATTTGATAGCGAGGAAGATCTTGAGAGTTTTATCGCTAACATAAAGCAGCGATTGCTTAATGAAAGAGTGCTTCAATCAGCAGAAGTCGAATGTTGGATAGAAGCTTCTAGCGAAAACGTTCAAGAAGTTGATCTTATTATTTCTGTCGAAGACTCTTGGAACATCATTGGTCTTCCTTATTTCAAATACGATACTAATGAAGGTCTGCTTTTGAGCATTCGTGGGCGAGACTATAATTTTCTTGGCTCCATGCAAGCTCTTGTCCTCAATATTGACTATGCAATGGATGCTGAAGGGAAGCAATCGTATGGTGGATATACCTCTTTTGGTGTTCCATTTCAGCTTCTTAGGAATGATGCTGGCCTAAATGCTTCCCAAACGCTGAAAATCCATGCAGATGAAATGCCGATCACTTCTATTAGCAACCTTAGTTTTTGGTACCGCTACAAAATTGATGGATTATATTTTATTTTTGAAGCTGCTCAAGGCCTTCAATTCAATCCAGACGAAATCCTCGATGATGTAGATCCATTTTTGCTTCGTTCATCTCTCTCCCTTTCAACATCCATCGCAACTGGCATCACAATTCCAAGGCTTGGGGATATAAGCTATTTTCCTTCTCTGTCTTTCTACCAGCTCTGGCGGCCAGATGCAGTAGTTAGATCAGACCGCCAAGGTCCGCGAATGGTCTTTTCACATGGTCTCTCTTTTGGTCAGATAGATTGGATTGCTAATATGAGGCGAGGATTATCAGCAACTATTTCAAATACAAATACATATAATATGCAATTCAATGATTTTATTTTAGATATCGATGGGACACTATGCTATAGTGCAACTCTTGGGGGCAAAATAGGCATGAATGGACGCCTTTCTGGTTTCTATAGCTTTACTTCATCAGCGAGAGAAGATCTTGGCTCATCAATGCGTGGCATAAGAAACTCACGACTTTATGGCATCAGTGCTCTATTTCTTAATCTCGAGATGCCCATCAAACTATTCGATTTTCCAACGCATATATTCATAAAAAAGAATTGGTTTGATTTCGAGCTTCAGTTCTCTCCCTTTGTGGATCTTGGATATGTTGAGGGAGTTGCAGGAAACGTAGCAGCAACCTATCCTTTATGGTATTCAGGAGGCATTGAATTCTTTGTATATCCTCTTCGTATGCGAACCTTCATAGTTCGTGCAAGCCTTGGCTTCGATCTCGATGCGGTAATACAAAATGGCTCATTTACACATCCTAGTCCAAGAGACAGCGCTTCCCCCTATGAGCTATTCTTTGGACTTGGATTATTTTTATAAGATCCAATTATGTGGGCAATAAAGGATATGCTTATGAAGCAAAAGCTTTTTACAGTAGGGCCTGTGGAAATGTATCCCACTACCCTGAAAGTAGGTGGTGAGCAATTACCATATTTCCGCACACAGGAATTCTCCGATCTTGTGCTCGGATGTGAGCGATCAATATTATCTCTTGCTGATGCTCCTCAAGACAGCAGAGCCATCTTTCTCGCGGCATCAGGAACAGGCGCTATGGAAGCAGCAGTCATCAATTCACTTACTTCCTCAGATCGCGCTTTGATTGTGGTGGGCGGATCTTTCGGAGAGCGATTTTGCGAAATCTGTGATGATGCTGAAATCCCTTATGATGCAATCAGGTTAGATCCAGGCACTTCTTTGAACCCAGCTATTCTGAAATCCTATGATTTAGGTAGCTATAAAGCTTTGCTCGTCAATGCTCACGAGACTTCTACGGGAGTGCTCTATGACATCCCGAGATTAGGCGAAGTATGCCGAAAATACGGTTTGCTTTTTATAGTTGATGCGATAAGCGCATTCCTTTGCGATGCTCTCTCTATGAAATCTATGGGAATAGATATGCTTATTACAAGCTCTCAGAAAGCTCTTGCGCTCGCACCTGGTTTATCGATTATTGTTTTATCTGCGCGCGCAATAAATATTATAGAACAAGCCCATGTGCATTCTCATTATTTTGGTCTGAAAAAATATTTGCTCGATGGAACAAGGGGGCAAACGCCCTTCACACCTGCTGTTGGAGTTTTGCTTCAGCTTTCAGATCGATTACGATCTCTTGAAAAGCTAGGTACTTATGCCCTGGTGGAACAAAGCGCAGCACGTGCAAACTATTTTAGAAATCTAGTAAAAGATCTTCCCTATAAATTTTTTGCAGACCATCCTTCCAATGCGCTCACAGCCTTGAGTCCTCAGAATGGGCATTCTGCCTATGATATCTATGAAATCTTAAAAGACAAATATGGCTTTGTAGTCACGCCAAATGGAGGAAAATTGAAAGATATTGTATTTAGAGTAGGACATATGGGGAATATTACTTATGAAGATCTCAATGCTCTTGCAGTAGCGATCAAGGAGATCGTCTAATGAAAGCAATTCTCATGGCTGCTGGCAAAGGCACTAGAATAAGCCGCCATATTGATGGGAAACCAAAATGCACAGTCGATCTTGGCGATGGAAAGACGCTCATCCAATATAGTGTTGAGCTTCTAGGGAAGAGGGGGATAAAAGACATCACCATTGTGTTAGGATATCAGGGAGAAGTGATCAGGGAGATTGTCGGGGACAGCGTCCATTATGTAGAGAATCCTTTCTTTGATATTACCAACAGCATAGTTTCTCTTTGGTTCGCGCAGGACTATATTGTTGGAGATGATCGATACCTGATTATGAATGGTGATGTCTTTCTTTCAGAAGAAGCTCTCGATCGAATTGTAGTCGAAAAGTTGAGCCCTGTTCTCTTTTACGATTCGACAAGGATATCAGAAGCTGATTATAGATTCTATTGTAAAGATGATAGATTGATGAAATTTGGTAAAGATCTTAGCAATGAGGAAACATCAGGAGAATATATAGGATGCGCCATTATTGGTGATGGATTTGCGACCACTTTTATCCAGAGAATGAATGAGCTCATCCACACTCAGCACCACAGCCAATGGTGGGAAGATGTACTGTATTCGATGGCTGAAGAACAAGCTCTTGCTGTCAAGGATATAGGTGGCGCCTTTTGGGCAGAAGTGGATTACGTTGAGGACTATCTTAGGATACAAGATTTTTATAGGAAATGATGTGAATTGGCTAGTGAAGATTTTTGCCATAGTACTTGTTTTATGTTCTATATTGCCTTTTTTTGCTGCTGCTTCAGAATTAGTTCCTGAAATAATGTTTCAAAAACTTACTCAAGAAGAAACTGCGATGTTGAAGAATGGAGAGCCCATAATTAGGTCTATTCGCTCTTCTTCAGATATGCTGCTAGTGCCTTTTGATAAGGATTCCCAGATGCTGATTGAACGCGCGAAGAAGCTGAACGGGAATTATATTACTGAATTTATCCTTGCTCTTCCTTTGACCAGAAAAGGTCAAGGCACAATGATCCTTGATAGATTGTTGAAAGTAATCGCAAATGTAAAAGGATATGTGAGTATTCCTTATTATTCAGTCAGACAGCAAACTACTTATGATTTGTTCGATAAGATGGATATCATTTCGCAGACGAAATTTTCTGAAGGCGAAAGTATTGTCGTGCTTCAGCATATGGAACCATTTGACGATTTTCGTGCGGAATATCGCTATGCAAAAATCGGAAATAATCTCTCCTTTTCTGGAGAAAATTTGGATTCCATAATTTATTCATATAGGAATCTTTCTGTGGTAGCTCCTCATAAGATGCGCTGGGAGCTTTATGCTTTTGAAAAGGATGGCTGCCTCTATGCCTATGGCTATGGCGCAGTGCGGGCATTCGATTTATTTGGTCTATTCCGCGACAGGCTTGAGCCTTCATTTATGGGGCGTGTAAGTGCATTTTTCAAGTATATAGCCGAAAAAATGTCACTATCCTAAAGATCTATAGGAATCGCTGAAGGAGTTGACTTATGAAGACAGCGCTTATTACCGGTATTACCGGCCAAGATGGTAAATACCTCGCTGAATTGCTTCTTGAAAAAGGCTATATGGTTCATGGAATCAAGCGAAGGAGTTCGAGCTTCAATACGCAACGCATTGACCATATCTATACTGATCCTCATGCTCCAGAGTGCAAATTCAGACTTCATTACGGTGATCTCACTGATGGCACCAACCTCATTCGCTTAATCGAAGAACTACAGCCTGATGAAATATACAACCTTGCAGCCCAGAGCCATGTAAAGGTCTCTTTCGAGGTCCCCGAATATACAGCCAATGTAGATGCAATCGGTACCTTGAGGCTTCTTGAGGCCATTCGCCTTTTGGGATTTGAGAAAAAAACACGATTTTATCAAGCTTCTACCTCGGAACTCTTTGGCAAAGCCCAGGAGACTCCTCAGCGCGAAACAACTCCCTTCTATCCAAGAAGCCCTTATGCGGTCGCCAAGCTCTACGCCTATTGGATCACCATAAACTACCGAGAAGCCTACGGTCTTCATGCCAGTAACGGTATTCTCTTTAACCATGAGTCGCCAGTTCGAGGTGAGACCTTTGTGACTCGTAAGATCACTAGGGCAGCAGCACGCATAAAATACGGACTCGATGAAAGGCTTTATCTTGGAAATCTCGATGCTCAGCGCGACTGGGGGTATGCCAAGGAATATGTTGAAGGAATGTGGCTAATGCTCCAGCAGGAAATGCCAGGTGATTATGTTCTGGCGACAGGCCGAACCTCAACAATACGAGCATTTGTAGAAAAGGCATTCAAACGAGCAGGCTTTAGTATAGCATGGAAAGGCAAAGGCCTTGAAGAAAAAGGGATAGACACAGTAACAGATCGCATTCTTGTTGAGGTCGATCCTCAATACTTTAGGCCTAGCGAAGTAGACTCGCTTCTTGGTGATGCATCCAAAGCGCGAGAAAAGCTGAAATGGCAGCCTCATTGTACCTTGGAAGAACTTATCGATATCATGATGGAACATGATCTCGCTGAAGCTAATAGAGAAAGCCATCTCAAAGAGCATGGTTTCCCAGTGGCAAACCCTCATGAATAAGGCTTTTCTGTGAAGCTGCTCTTTGTCATTCAAGATTCCCATGGTTGGGCTGGAACGGAGCGAGTCACAAACCTTATCGCCAATGGCCTCTCAGATCGATATGAGATAGAAGTGCTCTCCCTCAGCGAGAGGCCTTCGTGCGAAAAAGGGTATCTGTATAAAGCCTCTATAGTGCGTTCCTATATCCCTATTCATCAAGGAGTTTTAGGTCTTTTTTCTATCAATACAAAAACCGCTCGGCATATTAGCCGGGGCGCGTACGATGTGGTCGTGATTTCGGGGGTAGGAGAGATCAAGTTTCTTCTCGTTGCTATCCTCTTCTGCAGAACGAAATTCGTTGCTTGGGAGCACTTCAATGCGGCATATACACATAGACGAGTAAACCGCAAGGTTGCAGCACGCTTCTGCGATGCAATAGTCGTGCTCACCAGAGCCGATGCTGACGACTGGCAGCTCTATCTACACCCTCGCGGTCATATTGTCAGGATTCCTAATCCGCTAGCGACAATACCTCGGCAACCTTCTCTGTTAACCACAACAAGAGTGCTCGCGCTTGGAAGGCTTGAAGAGCAAAAGCGCTTCGATCTGCTCATCGATGCATTTGTCCTTATGCATGCCAAGTATCCCGATTGGACCTTGCGCATCCGCGGTACAGGTTCCAAGGAGGCTGAGCTCAAAAATCGCGTCAAAGAACTCGGGCTCGAAAACGCCATCGAGATACTTCCCGCCGTGGAAGATGTTGCTTCGGAATATCAGGTTGCATCGATCTATGCTCTTAGCTCGAAATTTGAGGGTTTCCCCATGACCCTGATCGAAGCAATGGCATTTGGTATTCCCTGTGTAAGCTTCGATTGTCCAAATGGCCCTTCTGAGATTATTGCGCAAGGGGAAGATGGCTTTCTCGTTCCCTATGGCGATGTCACGGCACTTGCAGGCGCGCTAGCAAAGCTTGCCCAAGAACCCACGCTTCGCATGCAAATGGGCCGCAAGGCAAGAGAGCATATTAAGCGCTTTGACCAGGAACATGTGAGCGCACTATGGGAAGACTTTTTAGCGAAACTATGTCAAGAATAGGTCTATGCCCACCGTCAGTGTTGTGATTCCTGTTTACAATGCCATGGCTACTCTCGGCAGAGCTATCGAATCGGTGCTTTCCCAGAATAGTATAGGCAACACGATAGAAATACTTATTGTCGATGATGGATCGACCGATCAGACCGGAACAATTGCAACACAGTATGTTCAGGCATATCCCGATCGCATACGACTTATTCATCAACACAATCAAGGGCCTGCAGCCACAAGAAATACCGGAATTGCAGCAGCAGTCGGAGAGCTCATTGCCTTTCTTGATGCTGATGATTGGTGGCTTCCCGGCAAGCTTGCTTCACAGCTTCGTGTGTTAGAGGAGAAGCCGGAAGTAGCGCTCGTCTGCACCACCATGAATGGACATAGCCTCTGGGGCAAACCTGCTGTCATCATCTTAAGATTTAGGGATCTACTCTGGTCTAATAAGGTCTATACATCGAGTGTGCTTGCTAGGAAGACAATTCTCCTCGCAGCGGGTTGCTTTAATCCACAAAGGAGACTTTGCGAAGATTATGAGCTCTGGCTTTCGATTGGGGCAACGCACCCTATCGCCTTGCTCAATACTCCTTACCTTATGTACAGCAAAGGCATAGGAACCTCATCACGCCTCTGGGCTATGGAACGAGCTGAACTCAAGACCTATGCTATTCTAAAGCAAAGGAAGCTTGTCTCTGGGCCAATCTATACAATTTTGCGATACTGGTCCCTGGCAAAATATATGATTCGAGTTGTGCAAAAGTTCGCCTTAGGAAAGCACTTTATATGAAAGCACCTTACATAAAAAAAGCTTCTCTTCAGCGCATCAACCTTGGTACTGATCCTTGTAACCCTATTGTCCTATTGCACGCTGATGACTATGCTTAGTCAAAAAGGCTCGTGAAAGATGGAAAAGCACAGCACTATTTATATTGCAGGGCATCGAGGGCTTGTAGGTTCCGCGATCGTCCGATGCCTTACCAAAAATGGGTATGATAACCTCATAGTACGCACCCGCCAGGAACTCGATCTTGCTCGTCAAGCTGATGTCGAAGCATTTTTCCACACAGTAAGACCAAAATATGTTTTCCTTGCTGCAGCAAAAGTAGGCGGCATAGGTGCAAATTCAACCTGGCCTGCAGAATTCATCTACCAGAACCTCGCAATCGCGAGCAATGTCATCAATGCTGCCTATCGTTCAGGTGTAAAAAAACTTCTCAATCTAGGATCCTCCTGTATATACCCCAAACTAGCACCACAGCCTCTCAAAGAAGAGTATCTTCTTACTGGGCCGCTAGAGCCCACGAATGAGGCTTATGCTATTGCCAAAATAGCAGCGATCAAGCTCTGCAAATTCTACAACGAGCAATATGGCACAAACTTCATCTCGGCCATGCCCACCAACCTCTATGGCGAAGGCGATACCTACGACCTCTTTTCTTCCCACGTGGTACCCGCTATGATTCGGAAGTTTCATGAAGCAAAAAAGAGCCGTGACCCTGTGGTGCTATGGGGCGATGGGAGTCCCTATCGGGAGTTTCTCTATGCCGATGATTGTGCGGATGCGCTTGTCTTTCTTATGGAGCAGTGCGACTATAGCAATATAGGAGAAATCATCAATGTCGGATCAGGTTTCGAAGAGACGATTAGGGAATTGGCTACCCTCATAGCTTCGGTAGTGGGCTACAAAGGCAAGATCGAATGGGATATCAGTAAGCCTAATGGAACACCCCGAAAACTGCTCGACTCGTCTAAATTGTTTTCCTATGGCTGGCGACCATCCGTGGGGCTTCGCGAAGGAATCGAGCGTACCTATTCAGATTTCTTGAATAGAAAGAAGGAGATCATTTAGGAATGGCAAATGGAAATGATGAGACATGGGATGTCATCATCGAAGCAAAAAAGAACCTTTTGAGTTTTGATATAAAAGAATTATTGAGATACAAAGATCTCATCAAGCTCCTTATCCGGCGGGATTTTGTATCGGTATACAAACAGACTATCTTTGGTCCCCTGTGGTTTCTGTTTCAACCTCTGATGTCGACGCTTATTTACATGTTCGTGTTTGGGAACATTGCCCAACTAGGTACTGATGGTATACCCCAGCCACTTTTCTATTTTTCTGGTACTATGCTGTGGACTTTTTTTGCGACAAACCTGCAGAAATCATCAGATACCTTTGTGAACAATACCGGGCTTTTTGGAAAAGTCTACTTTCCACGCTTTGCAATGCCCATCTCTTATATGGTCAATGCGCTTTTCACTTTAGGGATTCAGTTTGCGTTCATGCTGATCTTTTATATCTATTATATCGCGACAGGCTATCACTTCGTGCCGACAGGGTGGATTTTGGCGACCCCCTTGTACATCATCCAGCTCGCTATGCTTGGCATGGGATTTGGCCTCTTGACTTCAGCGCTCACCACTAAGTACCACGACTTGCGCAATCTCGTGAACTTTGGGCTCTCGATCCTCATGTATGCAACCCCTGTCGTCTATCCTATCTCGAACGTACCCGTAAAATGGAAGCTGCTATTTCAGATAAATCCTGTCACACCAGTTATAGAAATGTTCCGTTATTCCTTTCTTGGCAATGGTAATCACGATCTTCGTATGTGGCTCTATAGCCTCGTTGCAAGCCTAGTTATCTTTTGGATAGGATTAGTCACCTTTACTTACAACGAAAAAACCTTTATCGATGTGATTTGAGAAACCATGAGCGTAGCGGTTAGAGTTGAGCATTTATCCAAGGAATATCGTCTCGGTGTGATCGGCAATGGCAGCCTCTACAAGGATATTCAAAGCTGGGTCGCAAAAAAGCGAGGAAAGCCCGATCCTTGGGTCCCCATCGATGAGCGTTCTAAAATAGGACGTCAACATTTTTGGGCGCTCAAAGACGTGAGTTTTGAAGTTGAACAAGGAGAGCGGCTTGGGATTATCGGTAGAAACGGCGCTGGAAAATCGACGCTCCTTAAAATTCTCTCACGCATCACTGCCCCGACCTCAGGCGTTGTCAAGATGAAAGGCCGCGTGGGTAGCCTCCTCGAAGTGGGAACTGGCTTTCACCCCGAGCTCACAGGCCGCGAAAACATCTACCTTAATGGCGCTATCCTTGGCATGAAAAAAGCCGATATCGATCGCAATTTCGATGCGATCGTCGCTTTCTCAGAGATATCAGGCGAATTCATCGATACACCAGTGAAACGTTACTCGAGCGGCATGTTCGTGCGTCTTGCCTTTGCCGTCGCTGCGTTTCTAAATTCAGAAATACTCATCGCTGACGAAGTGCTCGCCGTAGGTGACCAAAAATTCCAAGAGAAATGCATCGGAAAAATGCGCGACGTCAGCGTCAACGAGGGGAGAACCGTTCTCTTTGTGAGCCACAACCTCGGTGCTATCCGCGCACTCTGCCAGAGCGGGATCCTGCTGGAGCATGGCATTCTTACCATGGCCGGGCCGGTGGAAGAAGTGACGAAAAGATATGAGGAGGAGTTGGCGAATGGATGAAACGGAATATACCAAGATCATCCTTTCAATCATAGTTCCTGTATATAATTCTGCCAAGTTTATTCGAGCGACTCTATCAAGCATCATAAAAATTATTGATAGACGATCTGACATAGAGGTGATCGTACAAGATTCATGCAGCACAGATGGAACAAGCAATATAATATCTAGTTTTTCTGAGAAATACCCATTAATTCATCATTTTATTGAAAAGGATAATGGGCAGACTGATGGAATCAATAAGGGTGCATTGAAAGCAAAGGGATTATGGATAACCTGGTTGTGTGGTGATGACTTATTGATGAACACCTTTAGGAAATCAATAGAAATTCTTCCTCAAGTTGAAGCAGATGTTGTATATGCAGATTGTGTTTTTTTGTTAGAAAATGGTAATGCTATTCCAGCAATCGGTACAGAAGCCTATAACAATGGAATTCTAGCTAAGAGACGATTGATAATGCAACAACCTGGAACCTGCATCCGAAAAAGATTATGGGATATTATTGGAGGAGTAAATAATAATCTGAATTGGGTAATGGATTATGATCTTTTTCTAAGATTAGAAACTAAAGGTGCCAGATTTCTGAGAATTGAAGAATTTGTCGCTATTTCGCGTATTCATTCTGAAGCAAAGACAAGTAGTAGATCAATAGAGCGATTATTTGAACATTGGAGAATATTGTTTAATGCACATATCCATAAAATAATCTATTTTTCTTTGAGACCTTATCTTTTATATTTTGTGGAATATATAATAAAAAATAGAGAATCTCAGTCAAAATTTAAAGGTATAACTTATTTGCATAAATTATTTTGGTTAGTTGGTTATCCAGCTGAAAAAGAATTAATTGAATCTAGATTTGAAAAGAAAAAGACAGAAATCGAAGCAGAAATAAGAGTTCTTGACAAAGGAATCGCTATATGAGTCAAGGAAGCCTCTATGTGATCATTCCAACTACCCGCGGTGAGAAAGCGTTTCCATCAATCTATTCTGCATTGAGTCAAAGAGGATTTGAAAATGTATTTGTCCTAATCTGTGGGAAGAGCGCAAACAATCAAGAATTTGCAAATCAATGTTTGAATAAGTTTAATTCAAGAGTTATAGTTCTTCATTGTCCTGCTAAAGAGCATATCTTGCCTGGTGAAGCCCGTAATATTGGAATTGAATATGTTGTTAGATATGCAAACCCATCTGATTATATATTATTTTTAGATGATGATATTTGCATTCCTCCTAATTACGCAATAGACTTAAAAAATTTTATCAGTTGTCATGGATTAGCAGCTGCAATGGGAAATATGACATCTTTTCCCATAAATATATGGTCAAAAATAATTGATTATTCTAATTTTTGGTGGCTACAATGTAATAGAGACTGTCTTAACAGAGGATGGCTCGGTGCAGGAGCTACTATCCTTAAGATTTCAGATATTTCGTCAATTCGCTATCTATCGGATATTGCTATAAATGAAGACATTGATTTTTTTGATAGAATTTCTACACTAACAACCAAAAAATTGGGAATTTGTTCTTCTATTAGAAGCAGACACTTCCACAATAGAAGCTCTTTAATAGGGTTGATTAAATATCAATTTCTCAATGGCTATAGAGGTCCTATTTACCATTTAACCCGCAAACGAGTAATACTACAAAGTCTTAAGAGGTGGGTTAGCTTTTCTAAAGTTGCAATAAAAGAAAACATTAATTATTTGAAATATCATATTGTTGAGTTGATTGGCGTAATATTTAGTTTTCTTATCGTTGAATGTGGAGCTGTATTGTCTACTTTGAGGAGAAGATAAATAATGAAGGGCAAAATAGTCATTATTGGGCATTCATATCATCTTAAAACGAAGTCAAATGAATTTTTTCTAGATTTACTCAATAAACATTATGACGTTGAATTTATTGCAGATGAGTCTTGGGAGAAAAATGTTAGTCCTACGTTGGAATATATCGATGAAACATACCGCTCTGTTATATTTTGGCAAATGATTTCCCTAAATTGTCTAAAAAGGATAAGGTGCAAAAATATAATATTTGTTCCTATGTTTGATCAGAGTGGTGGTGCACCGAAATCATTTTGGTATCATTTAAGAAATGTAAAGATAATAAGCTTTTGCAAAACTTTGGGAGACATCCTTACAGGCCTCGGTTTTAATGTTCTGAATGTAACCTATTTCCCTGAGCCAGAGGAAATTCCGATAAATGTTGAACCAGGAACATGTTTTTTTTGGCAAAGAACAAATATGATTGATTGGCCAAAGGTCAAAAGATTACTCGAAAAATCAGATGTCAAGAAGGTCCATATCCATACTGCTGTAGATCCAGGTCATAGATTTGTTAAGCCATCAAAAGCTGATGAGAAAAGCTACCATATTACCTATAGTTCATGGTTTAAGACTCGAAATGAGTATTTAAAACTAGTGGATAAAAGCCAAATATACATTGCACCAAGATATCAAGAGGGAATTGGTCTTTCATTTTTAGAGGCAATGGCAAGAGGAAAAGTAATTATTGCAGCGAATCAACCGACAATGAATGAGTATATTAATAATGGCTTTAATGGTTATTTGTTCGATCCAAATGATAATAAGCCAATAATTTTTGATAATATAGATCAAGTGAAGCAGAATTCTATCCAAACTATAAAAGTAGGGTATGAAAAATGGATCGATGATCAAGATAGAATAATAGATTTTATTGAGGCACCAAGCAGTAGAAATTTCTATTTTAGAAAGCATCCTTTTTCTAGATATGATTACGAGGCAATGGGCAACGCAATCAAAATTGTGATTAAATATATCCTTCCTTTTGGAATCGTCAAAGTAATATGGTATTTTAAGAAGGATAAAAGATGGAAAAAGATTCTTAAGGAAGCCATAAAAATATTCATTCCTTATGGAATAATTAAGTTAGTTAGCTATTTTAGAGCTAAAAAGAATTGATACAAAATAAGAGTAGAAATGGATGGATAAGGTTTTATTTTCGATTATCACAGCAACCTATAATGTCAAAGGGCAAGATATTGAAGCGACCAAAGAATCCTTGTTAACTCAAGGAACGAATAATTTTGAGTGGATTATTATTGACGGTTCAACAAATGAGCAGAGTTTGAGTCAAATTTGTCATTCTATACAAGGTATTCCTATCAGGACCACTTTGCTTGCGGAGCGAGATGAAGGAATATTTGATGCATTTAATAAGGGAATTAAACTTGCAAAAGGGGAATGGATTGCATTTCTAGGTTGCGGTGATATTTATTATGAAAATATATTGATGCGCATAGAAGATAAACTTAGAACTATATATGATTATGACATCCTTTATGGCATTACTGATATCATTAGAGAAAACGGTGCACATTATTGGTTTTCAAGGAGCGAGGAATATCTTATAGAAGGAGAAATGATGCATCATTCGGCTTGTTTTGTGAGAAGATCCGCCTATGAACAGATAGGCGGATTTGATTGTAGTTATATATCAGCTTCTGATTTAGATGCATTGATACGATTGTATCAAAGGGGGAAAAAATTCTATTTCCTTAACATGATAATCACAGCGTTCCATGTTGGAGGAATATCAACAAAAGGAAGATTGCCCTATGAAGAAAAAATGAAGATAATGAAAAAATATGGCTATATTAGCAAGAAGGAACAAGTAAAATATGTTATCAAAGCAATAATAAATAAGGCCAAAAATGTGTTCTGCTAATAGGATTATCGATGTATACAATCAAGATATATTGCCCTAATATAATTTCTGGTTATGGTGGTGCCGAGGGCTATGTGCTCACCCTTGCCTCATACCTCAGCAATACCTATAAGAATATCGATCTTAGCATGGTTATCTATGCAACTACAGAATGCAAGGAATGCGCAAATCATGAAAATGATCGGCCGATGAAAAATCAGATGCGAGAAGAGCTCAGTAAAAAATATAATCTTGCGTTTTCTGATGAATTAGATTTTATTATTCTACCTGAAAGCAAGAATAATAGCGTAATCAGCAAATATTGTGCACATACTAGGCTGCGGGGGACATCTACTGGCACTGACCTCTATATAAATGGATTTCATAATGTACACTATTTTCATGGGAGAAAAAATATTCATATTATCCATTTCCCTGCGCCACCGCGTGTTCAGGCATCACCATTTTTTACAAAACATAGGTTTTTCAAGCCCGTTGCTGCAGCATTAGACAGCCGGTATCGAAACTGCTATGACCTTTTTCTATGCAATTCTGCATTCACCAAAAAATGGCTAGAACATTATTGGCATGTCAATGAAGATCTCATACAAATCCTTTATCCTCCTGTTCTGATTTTGGATGAAAAGCGTGATAGCCAAAACCGAGATAGCATAAACCAAAAAGAAAAAAATATACTAATGGTATCTAGATTTGATCCTCGAAAAAAAATATTAGAACTAGTCGATTTCTTCATCGAAAACAATGCGCACTATCCAGAATGGAGATTACTAGTCGCTGGTTCTACAGATCGGCGGTATCAATCATATCTTGATGTGATAGAGAAGAGAGCCCAAAATAACAATATTTATATCTATAAAGATATAGCACCTATTGAGCTTGCATGCTTATATCAAAAATCCTCAATTTTCTGGCATGCAATGGGCCTCGATGTGGATGAAGAAAAGGACCCCCTTGACCTAGAGCATTTTGGCATTACAACGGTGGAAGCAATGTCTGCAGGAGTGGTTCCTATTGTCATAAATAAGGGCGGACAAAAAGAAATCGTCGATCATGGTATTAATGGGTATCGATGGAACAATTTGAAAGAACTTAGAATGTATACGCGCGCAGTGATGCTGGATGAAACGCTTCGACAATCGCTCGCGCGTGCAGCTATTGAAAAGAGCAAGATCTTTTCAAGAGAAAGTTTTTATCAGCATGCTGATGAGATATTTCAACGCTTTTCTCTCATTCCGGAGGAGTACCGAAAATAATGTTAGCATACCAGAGAGATTTTGATGAAAAATTTCCTGACGTGAGGCCTGCAAAAACTTCTAATATTCGTCAAGGACAAATGGTGATGTTGAGACTCCTCAAAATATTCCACGCAGCCTGCCAAGAATTGGGGCTTACCTATTGGCTCTGTGGGGGCTCGCTCATAGGAGCTATACGACATGGAGGATTTATACCTTGGGATGATGATGTCGATGTTTTTATGCCAAGAGAGCACTATCAAGAGTTCAAACAGCAGGCAAGCGAAGTGCTGCCGTATGATGTTTATTTGCAGACAGATACTTCATGGATGCGTCTTGTCGATCGCTTTGGTTCAAAAGAGATAGAAGAAGGAAATGATTTCATCTTCATCGATATTTTCCCTGCAAAACGCTTTCCTCTTGGAAGAAAGATGCTGCGAAAAGTGAGGATGGTGATACCTCCCTATCCTTTGCCAGGAATTCCCAAAGATGCATCCTTTGCTCGCCAATTGAAAAGGAGAGCTATTCATTATGGAGCAATTTTTTTGAGAGTAACGGGCCTCTCGTATGTGATAAGGTTCCTCTGTACCCTTGGCCCACGGCGCTATTGGTCCTACGATCTCGAGGTGACCTGGCGTTTTTATTATAGAGATGATTGGATTTTTCCTTTACACTTACATACATTTGAAGATACCGCCTTTTTTGTACCTTGCGATCCCCATAAAGTACTCCAGCATCAATTTGGGGACTATATGACGCCGCCTCCAGAGAATCAACGCATCAATCATGGTCATAAAGCATTTCATGTGACACAATCAAATGGTCATCCTGAATCTTTAGAGTGGCTTCAGTTTGCAGAGAAGAAGAAACAAGCTGCTGAAAAAGCTGGATGGTTAGACTCATGCACACCTTCGTCATAAGCCTGCCTGAGGACATCGCCCGCAGAGCCTCAATCGAAACGCAGCTTGAGCAGCTTGGTATAGAGTTCGAATTCTTCGATGCAGTCCGCGGTTCAGAAAAAATAAGCGATCCACGATGGTACGACGATGCGGCTGCTCGAAAGCTCGAAGGCCGAAGTCTAAAGCCAGGGGAAGTCGGCTGCGCGCTCAGCCATGCTGCGGTCTACACAGAAATTGCGCAGAGGGGCCTACCCTGGGCACTCATCCTCGAGGATGATGCGGCCCTTGCTCCCGATTTACCGCAGGTTTTGAGCCTTCTTGAGCGGAAATACCTTGAGCAAGGAGACCTTGTTGTCCTCAGCCGCTGCGACTTCTACTTGCCGTGGACAAGAAAAAAAGTCACCGATCGCTACCAAATGGTCACGCCGATATTTATCAAAGAAGGGTCCATCGCTCAAACTGTGGGTTACATCATCACCCAAGAGGCTGCTGTCCAGATCCGAAACATCAACATTCCTGTAAAATTCCCCGCTGATAGCTGGGGATACTATCGCCATCATGTACGTTTCAAAGGCATTATCCCGTCGCTCTCCCTAGTTACACAGCATGTCGAACTTGGGAGCACTATAACAGGCAATGGCCAGCGCACATCTTTTCAGCGCTATTCATTGCAGGGTATTCTTTGGAATAGTTTTAAGACGTATAATCCACTCGGCAGAAAACTCAAGTATTATGCAAAGCAATGGCAAAATAGACATGGGAAGTCCCCAACAGGCATTTGAACTTTTGCTTTTAGCTATCGAACGCGACCTCCCTGTACTCAGTGTTGGATTGCCCTTTATCATACATTTTCTAATGCCACAAAAAATAACCATCATTGGCTCATGTCACTGCCTTGAAAAAGCACGGAGCATTGGCCTTGATGAATCCTTTGATAAATCCTCGGATAAATCTTCCGGAGCCATTATCGAATACCTCGACGAAGATGCCGTAGTGCAAGGCCTGAGCCTTGCGGCGGTAAAAGCCTGTATTCAAGCTCATGGGGGCAAAGGCGAGCGAGCAGGGTGGTATTTTAAGCAGCTATTGCTCCTTGCATATGCCACGCGGCAGAGCCCGTATAACTATTACCTAGTCTGGGATACCGACACCATTCCTGTGCGTCCAATGACCTTTTTTGATGCAGCAGGCCGCATTCTTATGACAACAAAAACAGAGGTACATCCTGCATATTTCAGGACTATGGAAAAACTGATCGGAATCGGGAAAGTCGTGAGCGGTTCCTTTATCGCGGAACACATGATGTTCGAACGGCCTTATGTTTCTCGATTATTAGTGTGCATCACGAAGAATAAGGCAAGGGATGAATCTTTCGATGCCCAAGGATTTATCGAATCGGTCATTGCCGCCATCGAGCCCGAAGATCTTGATGGTTCTGGCTTTTCCGAATACGAAACCTATGGTTCATTCATGTATCGCACTGCAGGGGAGCGCATCGCTTTGAGAGATCTTCCTTCAATGCGCCTCGGATCATCTTTTTTTGACCGACCTCCAACCACTAAGCAGCTTTTTGCGCTCAGTAGGCACTATTATTGGGCGAGCTTCGAGACCTGGCATGGTACTACGTTAAAAACGCGCATAGCATACCAAGTGCGCAAAGCAATAGGCGCACTGTGGACCACTGGTTCGGTACTCCTCGCACCAAAGGCCTTTGATCGCTTTCAAAAGGAGATAGCGCATGAATAATTCGTTGCGCTATCTTTCATTTCCGCCAGACAATCGGCTTAGCGCACCTGACCCGCTTCGAGGTTGCCAGCTTGTCATGTTGCGACTTTTGAGGATTTTCGATGCGATCTGTAAAGAGCTTGGTCTTTGCTATTGGCTCGATTCAGGCACCTTGCTTGGTGCAGTGCGACATAGAGGATTTATTCCTTGGGATGATGATCTCGATGTCGCGATGGTTGATCATGATTATCAGGAGTTTCTCCATAAGGCACCATTCTACCTTCCTGCGGATGTCTTTCTCCAGCATAGAGAAAGCGATCCTCACTACGATCTACCTTTTGCAAAACTTGTTGATCGCTATAGCCTGCTCGATTCCCCCGATGGTAAAAAGGATGGAGCACTGAGTGGCATTTTCATTGATATTCAGCCCATGAGCTTTTTCACTTATCGACAAAAGGCAGCACGAAAGGTGCTCTATGTTCTGCATGGCGACTATGGCAAGCCAGACGCCTCGCGAGGAGTACAGAGAAATGTGAAGCGCGCTATTCTCGCAACCTTTCGAACCATTGCACTGATCACATCGCTCGATCATGCGCTCGATAGCTTTTGCGCATATGGAGCACCAAAATGGCTTGCCTACGACTTGTCCTTTCAGCGCTGGTGGCCTATTTTTCATTCAATAGATTCAGTATTTCCTTTACAGACAATACAATTCGAGGGATATACCTTCTCTGTACCTCACGAGATCGACGTGTACCTCCGCGCTCAGTTTGGCGACTATATGACCTTACCTCCGCTTGAGGAGCGCAGGCCGGTACACTCAGGCGGCATCCATCTTACAGGTCCAAATCCCCATCCTCTAGGACTCAACTGGAAGGACCACCCATGAAAATCGTCAAAGTCATAGGTGGCCTCGGAAACCAGCTCTTTCAGTATGCCTTTTCCCGCGCTCTTTCCCTTAAAACGGGCGACGAAGTCTTGCTCGATATATCAAGCTATACAGACACACAGCGCCAGATCCATTACGGTTTTGAACTTCCTCAGCTTTTTCCTATTCGCTACAAGGTTGCAGATGAGCTTGACATAAAACAGCTCAGCACGCAACCTCGCTCTCCGCTTTCGCAGCTGCGTCGCAGATATTTCAGAAAGCGTACTCATTACATTGACAAATACTTCTGCTTCAATCCAGAAGTCTTCGAGCTCAAAGGCGATTGGTACCTCGAAGGCTGGTGGCAAGATGAACGCTACTTTGCATGGTGCAGCGACATTCTCCGTAAGGAGCTCAGCTTTATCGCTGATCCAGGTGCTCGCAATCGAGATCTTTTGGCTGAAATCCAGGCTAGTCATCATGGTTCTATCCCTGTCTCGCTCCACGTGCGGCGTGGCGATGCGCTTAAAAACCCTGATACTCGGGTCAGTACCACCGCCTACTATAACCATGCTATCGAAGCGGTGCGGAGCCTTGTTGCTCATCCGTACTTTCTCATATTCTCCGACGATCTTCTATGGTGCACAGGCAATCTCGCGCTCGATCCAAGCGAAGCTATCTATATCGACTGGAACCGAGGATGTGACAGTTGGCGTGATATGTGGCTAATGACAAAGTGTCGTTGCCATATCATTGCTAACAGCACCTTCTCTTGGTGGGCAGCATGGCTCGATGAGCGTCCCGATAAAATTGTCTATGCCCCTGAACGCTGGTCGCTTGCACGTGCAAGGTGTTTCGAATATTACCATTATACCTTTGACCAAGTGGTTCCTCCTTCTTGGATAAGAATACCAATTGAATGAATAGGACTTTCGCCGCTATAATTTTACTTAAATGTTTCCCGACTTTGATACTCTGATTCCTGATCTGAGACCAGAGGGCGATACCCCCTTGCGCAGCTGCCAGCTCGTCATGCTTCGCCTTCTTAAAGTATTCGATTATATCTGTAGGAAAGAAGGCCTTAGATATTGGCTGGACGGGGGAACACTTCTTGGTGCTGTGCGCCATGGTGGCTTTATCCCATGGGATGACGATGTCGATGTCAAAATGCCTATTGAGGATTATCGGCGCTTTCTGAATCTTGCGCCCCAAGCTCTTCCCTATGACATATTTCTTCAGACAAAAAGTACCGATCCTGCTCACACTGCGCCATGGGCAAAACTGCGCGATCGATTTAGCTTCATGAATGACCCTGGAGGTCCCTTTGCCTATTCGCAAGGCATCCCCATCGATATCTTCCCGGCAGTCTATATGACAATGCGCCAGCACAAATGGCGCAAATTCTTCTGCCTCATGCCTCCTTATAGCATGCCACCCCAATGGCCAGTGCGAACATGGTCACTTCCCCATAAACTCTATTCAGGCACTTTTGCAATCTTGCAGACTATTGCGAAACCAATCCTTTCAATAAAGGCTTTGGCTCGTGCCCTCCAGCATTGGAGTGATAAAGGAGAAAAGGTCTGGACCAACGATTATCCTATCGAATGGATGCGCGAAGCATTTCCCGATGAAGTGGTCTTCCCCCTTTCTCAGATTCGATTTGAAGATGCCATGTTTCTCTGCCCTGCTGATCCAGATCGTTATCTCAGGATTTTCTATGGAGACGACTACATGACCCCGCCACCTGAAAATAAGCGCGGCGCTCATAGAGTCGATGGCTTTTTGATAACTGGTCCCAATCCACACTTCTCAGGTCTATGCTGGGAAGACTACGAAGAAAAGAAGCGGCGCGTCGCCGCAAAACTACCATGAGAATCCTCCATATCGTCACCAACTCCGACCTTGGTGGTGCGCCGCGCGTGGTCACCGAACTCTCAGCACGGGCAGCTAAAGACGGCCATACCTGTGCAGTTGCTGCGGCGCCGGATGGCCCTATGTGGCGGTATCTCGATGTACATGTACAGCGCTTTCCTGTGTATTCAATACGTAGGGAAATTGACCCCCTGGAAGATCTCAAGACTTTTTGCTCTCTTCAGAAGCTGTATGGGCGTTTCAGACCCGATATTATTCACCTTCACTCTTCAAAAGCAGGTGTGCTTGGAAGGCTATCTGCGCTTTCATGGGGTATAAAATATACTCGGCGCTGTGTCTATACCATCCATGGTTTCGATACAATTCTTAAGGCCCATAATAGGTACCTCCCACTCGAGCGCATGCTCGCGCGAGCGACAGGTGCTGTTGTCCCCGTTTCTCACTATGATGAGCGAAATTTGCGCGCTGCCGGAATATGTAAGAGAGTCGTAATGATCCCCAATGGTGTCACCAATCGAAGGGGAATGCCAAGCCCCGACCTACGCGCTGCTTCATGCATTGCTGAAGCAAAAGCACAGGGAAAGCCGATCGTGCTAACCATAGCGCGCTTAGAAAGCCCTAAGCGCCCTGATCTTTTTGTCGACATTGCGAGAAAGATCACAAAGGCTTCGTTTTTTTGGGTAGGTAATGTGCAAAATCCAACTTCTATGTTACCTGCTGGAACCAAAATTCCTGAAAATCTTTTTTTTCTTGGTGAATCGCCAGAAGCCGGCACACTCGCGAATTTATGCGATATCTTTATGCTCCTTTCGGACTATGAAGGAGCGCCAATGTCGATTCTCGAAGCTATGTCGTGCGCAAAGCCTGTAGTAGCGTCTAATGTCGGCGGCATTCCTGAGATTCTTGGTGAAGGCTCAGATGCCGCAGGTATACTTGTACCAAACAAGCCAAATATTATTTCGAACGCAGTTTTGAGTATTATTGAAAAACCGTCGATAGCTAATAGACTTGGAGCTATGGCCCGTCAGAAGTTCGAATCATCATATTCTGCCGATCATATGTGGGAGTCTTATCTAGATCTTTACAAGAAACTTAGCAAACTATAGAATGATTTTTTGGTTTTCGTAAGTATATAGTAGCCCCTTATTAATTGAAGGCCATGCACAAAAGCTATAGACATCTGCAGTTGAGCATATTTTTCGTTGACGTATTGCTAATGTATTGTGCTCTCATTCTCGCTTTGTTGCTGCGTAATAAGAGCTTTCCTGCACCTTGGTCTTTGAGGATTCACCTTTTTCATTTTTCAATCATATTTGTCGGATGGGTGATTGTTTTCTATACATTGGGAATGTATCGTCTGGAGCGGCCTTTCGATGATCTAGTATTTCTTCAACGCGTCCTTTTAGGCTCCCTTATATCTGGCTTAGCTTCTGCAGGCTATTTCTACCTTGCGCCGAGCGTGCCTATTGAGCCTAAGACTGTACTCTTCCTCTTTGTTGTACTCTACACTGTCATGTTTTGGTGTTGGCGGTACGGCCTCGCAAAGCTTAGAAGACTTCAGAGTCTACGTGTGGGTGTAGGCTTTATCGAGCTTCAGCCTACTTCTTTTGAGATTATCTATGAGACTCTAGCTCGAAGCCCTTTGGGATACGATATTCGTTTTGTTTATAATCCGCCACCAGATATTCAGTTGCCTGAGTCGATTCGACGTGTATTGCACGAGGAAGATCTTAGAGTGGTGATAGAGGAAACTGATACTGATCTCATAATTCTTGGTGAGAATAGAGGACCTTCCGGTGAGATGCTCAGGGCCCTTTTTGCTCTTCTTGATCGCCGGGTTCGTTTTATGCGCTTATCAGCTTTCTATGAGCTCGTGGTGAGGCGTGTGCCCGTTGGTCTCATCGATGAAAGCTGGTTTCTTGAGAATGTAGATCTTAAAGCAAAGAAGCCATACGAAATAGTGAAGCGAGGTATCGATATCATCATGGCAGTTTTCTTGCTCGTTGTGACTTCTCCCTTTTGGCTACTTATTGCTCTTGCCATAAAAGCTACTAGCAAAGGCCCAGTTTTCTTTCGGCAGACACGCCTTGGGCGATTTGAACTACCTTTTACAATCCTCAAGTTTCGCACCATGCGGACTGATGGTAATGGACATGAACCTACGCAGGTTGATGATCCTAGGATAACTCCTGTGGGTTCTTTTCTTCGATCAACCCGCCTAGATGAGCTTCCTCAACTCCTAAATATACTTAAAGGAGATATGAGCTTTATTGGTCCTCGCCCAGAGCGCCCCGATATAGCATACACATTAGGAAAAGAAATTCCTTATTACCGTCAGCGCCATCTTGTAAAGCCAGGGGTAACTGGCTGGGATCAAGTCTCAGGTCAATACCACTCATGTTCCGTCGAAGATACCTATAAAAAGCTCCAATATGACCTTTATTATTTGAAGAATATGTCACTATATCTTGATGTTTCGATTTTCTTCAAAACCATCATCACAGTGCTCAAGCGCGAAGGGAGATAAAGTTGCGAATATATCGATATAGATATTTGCTTGATAGGGTGGTGCTGGTAAGCATTTTCTTTGCTTGTTTAGTAGGTCCTATGTCAGCTCTGGATTTTACCGTTGGAGCATCTGGAGCTTATTCCACTGAAAGTAGGAAAAATTTCTTTGTTGATGGATCCATCGCCCTGCATCATAGCGAAGGTCCCTTTACACTTTCATGGGAGCTCACCGCAGACAGCAAAGGAACATATCCGGAATCTTTTCTTGCTGATTTTTTCGGACCATTTTCGCTCGATATCAAGAATGCGGGATTTACCTATATGGCCAGACCTTTATCCTTTTTCCTAGGTAAACTCCCACTAAAGGATGAAATCAATAGCCCATATTCTTTATTTATTTCTGGCGCTTCTCCTTCAGTGATGACTGGGGGCTTTAGATTTGATTCTGGGATTTTTTCATTTTCTGATCAGTGGATTGGACTTGATCATAATGTAAAGAACAACCTGTATAAAACGACAGAAGCAGGTATCTATGCTGATCGGGGTATAGTGCTCAAGACATATTCATTAGATGTTGGTGCACTGAAGCTTGGTTATCAAGATGTTGTACTCTTTACAGGATCCTACTTTGATGTAGATATATTTGCTATTCCAGCGCCTTCTGCTTTGCTCCAAGATATTCTGACAGCTTCAGGGCGCCCTTCCTCGCGCTCAGGCGATATGAACAGTATTATGGGTTTTTTTGGCGAATACCGCAATGGGGGCCTAAAACTCTGTGCTCAGATACTGATCGACGACTTCAATATGAATAGATTCATTGCTCCTTCAGCTTATCAGAATCCTGACAAGATCGCATGGTCATTAGGATCAGAAATCGATCTTTCGCTTGGTAAACTAAGTCTTTATACAGCTGGAGCAACTAAATACACGTTTGAATCGGTAAGAGAAGAATTTTATTCATATACGCTTCATGCAGGTTCTGCAATATACTCGGATAGCCAGCTCATCGCGGTTCCTCTTGAAAACCAGATGCTTGGTTATATCAATGGTGAAAACAATTTGGCTTTCATGGCGAATTGGAGTGCTCCTATTGCGCAGCTAGACCTGGAAACAGGACTTGAATGTGTGATTTCAGGTTCAAAGGCTCCGACCAATCCATGGCATAATGGTGAAGACTGGGCTTCGCTTGGAACACAGCTCCTCAACGATCCTGCGCTCGAGGTAAAATTGCTGCTCAATCTACGCATCTCACGAAAATGGGGGGATTTTACTCTCTTTATGCAAACAACGGGTGGCTATGTCTTTAATCAACTCAATCCAGTCTATCCCGGAGAATCAGGATACCCGATCCTGACTTATAGCGACGGTGATATGTTGGAGCCTGTCTTTGTACCAAAAGTGGGTGATTCCGCGCCTATTGCGGAGATCATCCTGGGAGGCATCTGGAGTCTTTACTAATGATTATTTGTAGGGGGAACCCTTCATGCGCATAGCTTTCTTTGCCGATGCATATCGCCCCCGCGTAAGTGGCCAGGTAGCGTCTTTAGACG
>MWDY01000169.1 GCA_002070755.1 Spirochaetes bacterium ADurb.Bin110
TATGGCTTAGGAGTTTCTCAACTCCACTTAAGAGAAAAGCTGAGTACGTGCCTTTCTATGCTTATGCATGAAAAATACTCCTAGCAGATTGCCAAAGCCATATACACAAGGTTCGTAGCAGTATCCACGAAATACCTTCTAAGCCTTCTAGTGCGCCATAGGTTCAAAGAGCGTGAGCAGCATCTCTGCTGCAAGACTGCGAATGCTAGCCTCTACAGCAAGTTTGAGGGCAAGAGGGCGCAGAGAAGTGCCTCCGAAAGGCTCTTCTTCTAGGGTCGCGCGAATCTCTTGAGCCACAGTCTTTCCGCATTCTAGTAGCGTGTTGCGATAATGTTCATAGAAAGAGCAATAGGGATTATCAATTGTGCTATCTGTGTCCTTTGCCAACAGCACGCCCATGTCCTGGGTAGTTAGCGCTTTCTTAAGCACGAAAGCTGCTAGTAAGAGCGCGATATGTTCCTGGCTGTATTTTTTGCTCTGGGCACGCGGGATGATGTGGGCTTTGACATAGTTATTGATCATCGATGAGGTGATGGCTCCTTCTTTGTTGGGAGGAAAGAGCGAGCCAATCTGTCGCTCGAGGTAATTTATAACCTGATCCATGTAGAGGCCAATATCGGGTAGCGCATCCCATTCAGGCGGCTTGCTGGATTCTAGGGCTAAAAGGAAAGATTCAAGGGCATCCTGTGCATTAGCAAGCTGGGCAGCTTTGTTGATCTCCCCATTCTTCACATCTTTTGCATCCATTGTGCTTCTCCTCGTAAGACAAGGTACTATTTACCATATCATAAGGCATTGAATTCTTCAACATCTAGTATGATTTATCTTGACATTTTACTCAGTGCATTATATTGTATCATATATTGTGTCATATAGTTTTTATTACTATACGCTGGCTATATTTTTTCATTTCATGGAGTAAGCGATGCTTGTGCGAGAAGCTTGTGTTTTTGGAGATTCGATTGCGAGAGGTGTTATACTCGATGATCAAGGCTCTTATAAACCACTGAAAGACTGCTTTGCTTCGCTTGCAGCAGAGGAGCTCGGTGTTGCGCTTATCAACAAGGCGCGTTTTGGTTGTACCATTGCAAAGGGTCGGGAGATCATCGAGCGCACGCTCGATCGTTTTTTGGGCAAATCCAAAGAACCTGTATTCGACTATGTCTTCCTCGAATTCGGAGGGAATGACTGCGATTTTCGATGGGATGAAATATCGGTCAGGCCCCATGCCCAGCACCTTCCCGCAACTCCTCCAGAGCTCTTCGTCAAGCATTATAGCGAGGTCATAGAAGAACTAAGAGCCCGAGGCTTGAAGCCAATTCTTCTAACGCTTCCGCCTCTTGTAGCGGAGCGCTACTTTGCATGGTTCACTCGCACTGGTCTCGATCAAGAGGCCATACTCATGTGGCTAGGCGATGTAGAATTTATATACCGCTGGCACGAAAGCTATTCATGCCTCGTATGGGAAATTGGCGAAAAATATGACGCTCCTGTCATCGATATACGCAAGAGCTTTCTCGAACAGCGCAATTACCAGCGGTTCCTATGCAAGGATGGCATCCATCCAAATGTGGAAGGTCACTCGCTCATCAAGGCTGAGATTGTCGCGTTTGCTAGGCAGCATCTTGTGGAAAGCTAATTGAGCTGCATTTCTTCTAGCTGTCCGTTGCACAAAGAATCGCGCTGAGATAGACTGCGTTTTATCTAACGGCGGTCGCGGTTCCCCGCCTGAACAAAACAGGAGGCCTTCCCATGAATGGGAAGCAATCGATACATTCATCCATTTTTCTCATGTTTACGGCGCTCTATATCGCCTGTTTGCTGATTTCGAATATTATCGCCAGCAAACTTATACAGATTGCAGGCATAGTTCTCCCTTCTGCGGTAATTCTATTTCCAGTTACATATATCCTCGCGGATGTCTTTACCGAAGTGTATGGCTTTCGGAAGATGCGCATGGTGATCTGGCTTGGCTTTGGCGCAAATGCATTTATGTCTCTTATATTCTTGGCAGCTATCGCGCTGCCCTCTCCGCCATTCTTCGCCGAGCAGGAAGCCTATCGGATCGTTCTAAGCAATTCGCCAAGAATTCTTCTTGCTTCTCTAGCTGGATATTGGGCAGGAGAATTCTCTAATTCGATCATACTTTCGGCCCTCAAAAAGGCAACAAAGGGGCGGCTGCTTTGGGTAAGAACCATAGCCTCGACCATTGTAGGAGAGGGCCTCGATACGCTTCTATTCATAAGTATTGCATTTTGGGGCACAATGCCCAGAGCCAACTTAATTCAGATGATGCTCGCTCAATACCTTTTCAAGGTAGCCTACGAGGTCGCTTTTACGCCTTTGACATATCTAATTGTAGGCTCTATAAAGCGCAGAGAAAATATCGACACCTTCGATAGAGATGTCGTCTACAATCCATTCAGACTAGGAGAATGAATATGACCGATTATGAATTCAAAGCTCTTGGCAAGAGCACTCGCACCCCTTCGCGCGAGCTCGAAACCTTTCCCGCGCCCGATTCGGTAACCAAAGTAGTGCTCGAAAGCGATGAAGTCACCAGTCTCTGCCCGGTTACTGGCCAGCCGGATTGGGACATGGTGCGTATCGAGTATGAGCCTCGGGATCTATGCATCGAATCCAAGAGCCTCAAGCTCTATCTGTGGTCATTCAGAGAAGAAGGGGTATTCTGTGAGGCTTTCGCCGCCCGCATCGCCAAGGATATATTCGATGCAATAAAACCAAAGAGCGTCATTGTAACTGTTACTCAGAAGCCCAGAGGCGGTATCACCATCTCCGCAGAGGCAAGGTTGGCGGAAACAAATTAGATAAATTCGCCAAAAACAAAGCAAAATGAAGAATGACAACTAAAACCCTGTCGATACCTGTGCTATGCTGCCTATAGGAGGCATACGATGCAGGAAAATACGAGTGAAACTGTAGTTAAGGGAGCTCGCTCTACCTTCTGGATTATGTTCTTTTTCATGTTACTGCATCAAGCGGACAAGCTCCTAATAGGCCCGCTGACTACCCAGATCATGGATAGCTTCAAAATCAGCTACACTCAGATGGGAGCGGTCACAACAGGCGCACTGATTGTGGGTGCTATTTTCTACCCTCTATGGGGCTGGCTCTATGACCGATTCTCTAGGCCAAAGCTTCTTGCCCTAGCTTCTTTTCTTTGGGGAACCACGACTTGGCTAAACGCAATTGCCCCCAACTACTCCACTTTCTTGATAACAAGGGCAAGCACTGGCATAGATGACTCGAGCTATCCAGGGCTCTATAGCCTTATTTCGGACTATTATCCCCCTAAAAAGCGGGGAAAAATATATGGATTTTTGCAAGTAGCTCAACCGCTCGGTTATCTCATAGGCATGGTGCTTGCGCTCGTATTCGGCGCGAGCTTCGGCTGGCGCAATGTGTTCTATTTAACTGGTTCCATGGGCATTGTGGTTTCTTTTATCGTCTTCCTATTTGTAAAAGACAGACCACGTGGCTCCACTGAGCCAGAACTCTCATCGGTTGAGAATCTTGAACGCTATAAATTCAGCTGGAAAACCGTCGGCGGGCTTTTTAGAAAAAAGAGCCTCATAATCCTCTTTTTACAGGGATTTATAGGCGTATTCCCATGGAATGTAATTACTTATTGGTTTTTCGATTATCTCAAGACAGAGCGCGGCTATAGCGACATGCAGACTCTTATGACTATGGTTCCAGCCGTAATAATCCTTGCGGCGGGCTACCCTGCAGGTGGCGCACTAGGCGACAAGCTCTTCAAGAAGACGCCCAAAGGACGCGTTATAGTGGGAGCAGCGGGTGTTGCTATCGGGGCGATATTTCTTTGGATAACGATGAAGATACCTATCAATGCTCATCTGCCTTTTGCCATAATGCTTTTTGCCACGGCGTTTTTCATTCCCTTTGCCTCGCCCAATGTGCTCTCGTCCTTCTATGACGTTACCGAGCCGGAAATTCGAGCCACGACCAATGCCGTTCAGAATTTTGTCGAAACGGCCGGATCCGCCCTTGCGCCTTTGATGGCGGGCATCATTGCAGACAGAAGTACGCTCGGCAATGCTATTCTCTGGATATGCGTCGGAGCATGGGCGATCTGTTTTGCATTCTTTATCTTTGCAGGGCGATTCATCCCTAAGGATATCGCCGATCTGCGCGAAAAACTGAGGGAACGCGCAGCAGAAAGCGCTTCATAAAAAATGCTTCAAAAAAGCGTATAATAAGAACTGCGGCAATGTTGCTCGCTTTTAGGCCAAATAAACTTGACATCGCCCTCGGCTCATGAAAAAATCGAATTGCTCGGCTTTGCCGAAACGGAATTAGAAGGAGTGGAAAGATGAACAAGAATTGCAAACTCTTTTTGATGGTGGGTATTGCTCTTATATTGGGAGGAACTGCCTTTGCCCAAGGCACTCTCCCCGCAGCAGGCTCGAATCTGACTATCGGCCTAGTCATGGTTGGTCCTTACAACGATCACGGCTGGAGTCAGGCGAACTATGAGGGAGTTCAGTATGTCCTCCAGAAAGTGCCTGGAACCAAGATGGTCTATATAGACAGAGCCAATACTGCAGACAGACCTGGCACTACCGTGTCTCAGCTTGGTGAGAGCCTTATGGCACAGGGTGCAAGGCTCATCATCTTCAGTTCAGACGATATGACAGACGAGGCTATAAAATTTGCTCAAGATCACCCCGACATCTTCGTCATTCTAACGTCCGGCTCTCAACAGTGGAAAGAAGGCAAGAACTACCTACCTCTTCCAAATATGATCAACATCATGGGGAAAATGGAGTATATGAAGATGGTGGCTGGTGTGGCAGCTGCAATGACGACCAAGACTGGCAAAATAGGTTACCTTGGCCCTCTTATCAACGACGAAACAAGGCGTCTTGCGGCCTCTGCCTATCTCGGCGCTCGCTATGCCTGGGTAAATTATCTCAAGAAAGATCCCGCCAAATTGAGCTTTAAGGTTACCTGGATAGGATTCTGGTTCAATATCCCTGGAGTTACCTCCGACCCGACTCAGGTCGCAGATGACTTCTACAATTCCGGATACGATGTCGTTATCTCTGGTATAGATACAACAGAAGCAGTTGCCGAGGCTGTAAAATATAATGCCCAAGGCAAACAGGTATGGGCTATACCCTATGATTATGCGAAGGCCCTCGATGAGGGTAAGGACGTCAGCCTTGGAGTACCGTATTTCAACTGGGGTCCCGCCTATGCCAACGCCGTGAGATCCGCCATGAATGGCACCTGGAAGAACCACTTCGAATGGAATGATCCAGACTGGAAGAACATCAATAATCCGGATACTTCGGCAGTGGGCTTTATCAAGGGATCTCTCTCCAAAGACGCTTCCGCCGCGGTCGATAAGTTTATCGATGAGCTGGGCAAGGGACTCAATCTATGGGTCGGGCCACTCAATTATCAAGATGGCACGGTATTCTTGAAAAAGGGAGAAAAAGCCACAGATCAGCAGATCTGGTACCTGCCGCAGCTCTTGCAGGGCATGGAAGGACAATCCGTATCGAAATAATTGGCTTATACATTTCATTGGATAGAGAGCCTTTTCTCTAGCAAGTCGGAGGTATATGCTGGCCAACACATGGCCAGCTGACCTCCGCGTTCTATTTTTGACTTACTTAAGACTTGAATTGACGCTCACTACTTCAATTTCGAAATGGCAAGATAAAATAAATCAGAAGAAGGATTCAATGCAGGTCGAGTTTCGTGGAATAACAAAGTGCTTTGGCACATTGCGAGCAAACGACGATATTTCATTCATAGTTCCTCCCTCTACTATTCAAGGCCTTCTAGGAGAGAATGGGGCAGGCAAGAGCACCCTCATGAAGATTCTTTCGGGCTATTACAGCTCTGATGCTGGAAACATTCTCTTAGACGGTAAAAAGGTCCATATCTCTTCCCCTGGAGATGCCATAGATCTTGGCATCGGTATGCTCCATCAAGACCCATTGGATTTTCCGCCTCTTAAGGTGATAGACGATTTCGTTCTCGGCAAAAAAGGAGGAATTCTACCGAAGCGAAGTTCTGCCATAAGAGAATTCGAAGAGCTTGCAGCTCGCTTCGATTTTTCGATAGATCCAGAGGCCTATGTAGACTCTCTTACCGTGGGCGAGCGCCAGCAGCTAGAGATATTGCGCCTTTTATGGTTGGGCGCTCGAGTTCTCATTCTAGATGAACCCACAACTGGTATAAGTCTCCCACAGAAAGAAAAGCTCTTTGCCACTCTGAAGAAATTGGCAGAACAAGGCATGACCATTCTTTTTGTATCCCATAAGCTCGAAGAAGTAGAGCTGCTCTGCAACAGGGCTATCGTCCTTCGCCAGGGCAAGCTAGTCGGAGCTATGGATCCGCCTTTCGATACCAAGGTGCTTGTAGAAATGATGTTTGGCAAAGAGATAGAGCTCGAATCCAAGGCCAAGCTTTCGATAGGGCAGAAGGTGCTGCACACAAAGAAGATCTGCTTGGAAGGGACCAGGATCAATATAAAGGGAGTCGATCTAGAGGTTCGGGCTGGTGAGGTTATTGGTCTTGCAGGTATGGAGGGTTCTGGCCAAACTCTTTTTCTGAGTGCCTGTGCTGGGCTTACTCAACCGGTCGGTGGCTCACTTTGCCTAGGCGGAGAAGAAAAGGACATGACAGGTCGATCCTATCTGGAATTTCTCAAGCATGGTGTTGCTTACCTACCTGCGGCGAGGCTGGAGCAGGGCCTCATCTGCGGGCTTACTCTGATGGAGCATTTTGTGCTAGCAGAAAAAATGGAAGGTTTCTTCATAGATCGCAAAAAGGCAGAAGAGCTTACGAAGAGCCGCATCGGGCTATATAACATAAAAGGAGGACCAGATAGCCCCATCGAATCGCTTTCTGGAGGTAATCAGCAGAGAGCGCTTCTTGCGCTTCTGCGCGATCCTCTCAAGCTCATCTTAGTCGAGCATCCTACACGAGGACTGGACTACGAATCGACAATCTATATCTGGAGCAAGCTCAAAGAGAGATGTGCTCGCGGTACCGCCATTATCTTCATTTCCTCGGATCTCGAGGAAATCCTCACATATAGCGATAGAGTTCTTGTCTTCTTTGCTGGCAAGGTCACGCCGCCACTCGATGCAGGAAAGCTCAATGTGGAGCATCTGGGTCGACTCATCGGTGGTAAGGATTGGGAAAACCTAGAAAAGGAAGCTGCTTATGCCGTCTATGCGTGAAACAAAAACCAGTAGCAAAGCCAGTGGCATTCTATTTCAGGTTGCAGCTGTCCTATTTGCGCTCTTGATTACATCTCTTGTGCTTATTCTGGCGAATGTCGAACCATTCTCTGCTTATAAAGCCATAATCCTAGGCGCAGTCGGATCCTGGGACTTGATGAGCAATGTTCTCGTCTCCTGGGTGCCTTTGCTCTTGGCAACCTCAGGCCTTCTCCTAACCTTTACGGTGGGTTTGTGGAACATTGGGATAGAAGGACAGATAACGCTTGGCGCAATATTTACGACCTGGGCCATGCGACTTATGCAGCATTCTGGATGGAATCCTACGCTTATTCTGGTTATTGCTATCTTTGCGGGAATGTTGGGAGGAATGCTATGGGCTGTCCTTGCAGGGGCACTCAAGACCTTCGGAGGCGTAAATGAGATTTTTGGAGGCCTTGGCCTCAACTTCGTAGCGACCGCCCTCAATATCTGGCTAATATTTGGACCATGGAAACGGCCAGGTGTCGCTTCCATGTCAGGCACCTTGCCTTTCGATCGCTCCCTATGGATGCCTATCTCCGCAGGTTCATCTAGGCTCACGCCCGCAACTATTGTCATGGCTATAGTCGGCATCCTCGTTGTCTATGTGCTACTTGAAAATACCTATTTTGGCTTAAAGCTAAAAGCAGTGGGCAAGAATCCAAGGAGCGCGTACCTGCTCGGAATTCCCACCTGGCAGCATATGATGGCGTCTTTTGCCATCTGCGGCGTTTTTGCAGGCCTTGCTGGAGCTGTGCAGGTTACAGCAGTCTATCATCGCCTTATACCTTCTATATCATCGGGCTATGGCTATTTGGGTCTCATGGTAGCCATGTTGGTAGGCTATAAGGCAAGTTTGGCGGCTCCAGTTGCCTTGTTTTTTGCCGCGTTGAATGTCGGCTCTATTCAGTTGCCGATCATCCTCAAGCTGGATTCTTCGTTGGCGGGAGTGCTTCAGGGAACACTCGTTCTTTGCGTCCTTCTTGGACAAGGTTTCCGCGCTAAGTTTCTAAAAAAGAAAAAGGCAAGACAATGAACGATTCTGCAATTCTAATAAGCATTGGCGGTGTGCTTGCTTCGGCTGCCCCCATTATTTTCGCCGTCATTGGTGAGACAATTTCCGAACGAGCTGGAGTGCTGAATCTTTCCATGAATGGATTGATTCTTATCTGTGCCATGGGAAGTTTTGCGGTGGCTCTGGCGACGGGTAGCGCTTTCTTGGGTTTTTTGACAGGAGCAGCTATAGGAGCTCTCGTTTCCCTTATAGTGGCTTTTGCAAGCCTGACTCTTTTGCAATCGCAGGTGGCCGTTGGCTTTGTGTTGGCAATGTTATGTAAAGACCTATCATATTTCCTAGGCAGCCCAATCATGGGAAAGGTGGGACCCCGTATCTCGCAAGTGCCAATTCCTTGGCTAAAGAACATCCCGATTCTTGGGCCAATTCTCTTTCGCCAGGATATAATGACCTACTTTTCCTTTGTGCTGATTATAATTGTATGGTTCTTTATTTTTAAGACGAGGCCTGGACTCATGTTGCGAGGCATAGGCGAGCGGCCAGCCGCAGCCTATATTCGCGGCGCTAATGTGACTCGCCTGCAATATCTATATGCTGTAGCAGGGGGAGCAATTGCTGGACTCGCAGGCCCTATATACTCTCTTTCCATAAAGGCGGGGTGGAAGGGCACTATATCAGGTCTCGATGGTATTGGCTGGATTGTGCTCTCCATAACGATCTTTGGCGGCTGGAAGCCATTCAGGGCGGCCTTTGGAGCATACCTATTTTCTTTCCTTCAATGGTTAGGGCTTGTGCTGCAGCCCAGTCTGCCTTCGATTCCATCCCAGGTGCTCCAGGTGGCGCCTTTCCCTCTTATGATTCTGACGCTGCTCTTTGTGAATATAGGCAATGCAGAGTGGGTCGAGCGTTCTCTTGCGCGTCTGCCCGAGAATGTCCGCAGAGATATAGCCAAGGTCTTGAGAGCCCTGAATGCTACCCCGCCTGCCGCGCTCGGCGAGCCATTCAGGAAAGAATGATTTGATTGGCGCGAAGAGCTTCGGTTAGCGCAAGCATAAATGGGCCAAGCCCTTTGAAGTCGTCCGATACTATAGGCTCTCCGACATAGTAATCTATCGAACCATCTCTGTATGGAGATCCGCCAAGGCCTGCGACGCTGCAGATTCCATCGAGATGCAAACGCGGCTCAGAGACAAATTCCCATCTTACTTTTTTGGTCATAAGTCCTGCCAGCGCTGAGTCTGCGGTTTTCTTCCATATCTTCGCGCGATTTCCATCCTCTGCAAAACCTCTTCGCAGGCTCTTGTATAATGTATAAGCGAACATAGCCGAGGCTGATGTTTCTTCGTAGTTGCCTTTAGCCTCCGGAGCATCCATAACCTGGAGCCAAAGTCCAGAAGAGCGCTGTGTACGTACAAGAGAATCGAGGAGATCTACAAGCATCTCTTCGATGCAATATCGCTTAGAATGCTCAACAACAATCCAGTCGAGCGCATCCACAAGCGCCATGGCAAGCCAGCCAACTGCTCGAGCCCATACATGAGGTGAACAACCGGTCTCTGGATCTGCCCAGCGAGATGCCCTACTATCATCCATTGCATGGAAATATAGTCCAGTTTCCTTATGCTTCATTTTATCTCGAACAACCAAGAATTGCTGGCACAGGTCATCGATCATATCTGCTCGATCAAAGAGGACCCCATAGTGCGCCTGAAAAGGTCCAAACATATAAAGGCCATCGAGCCATACTTGATGCGGATATATCTTTTTATGCCAATATGAACCTGAAGCAGTACGAGGCTGCCCAGATAGCTGTTCTGCGAGAATCTGGATGGCTTTTTCTAGTCGTTCGCGATAAGACAAGCTATCAATATGGTTTACGCATTGGGTGCCCCAAAAGCCATGATTACTATGGCAATCCAGAGCCCTAGCTTTTAGGTCTTCCTCTTCGCTATTTGCCCTTTTTCCTGAACTGCTACTTTCCCATTCGCGGAGAAGTAGCTTTCCTGTATTGATCTGGTCTAGATTGAATTCTTCAAGGGAATATCCCCGAATCGAGCCATCCGGAAGAATCAGCGCAGAGAGCCTTTCCCGAATAAAGCTATCTAGTAGCCCACAGAATACTTGTTCGGATGCTTTACTGAGCGAAAATAGAAGCACACCCGTCTCATAATTCCACTTGACCGAGACGGGTGTGCAGTTAGCAAGGGAAGCAGCGACTGCCGATGCTAGAGTCTGCAGATACACAGTTGTGGTGTCGGTTAGCATCGCGGCTACCCCCTTAATTAGAGCTATAGAGCTAACTAATCATTGTAGATAGCCAGCTTCTTCCATCTGTTGGCGAGCTGCCTTTTCCCACTCCGCTGCACCGAGTTTATCCATCTGTACAATAAAGGCCTGCCAGTTCTCTTTCGTGAGCGGTTGCTTGCCAAGAACAAACTCCTGGACCCCCTGATTGATATAGCGCTTTAGGTCTGCATTGTTGGGATGCGGCTTTATTGTTCCTGCGCCTGTCACATTGGTCCATGGCATCTCCTGCATTTTCTTCAGGTAAAGCAACGGGCCCATGGTGCGGCCATTGATAGTCTTGAAGTATGGATAACGGGAGATAAGCTCCATCTCGCTGTTGTAGAAGACCATATTGCGAAGCTGAGTGACAGTCTGGCCTTTTGGTGAGGAGAATTTCGTGTCATTGGGTACGCCCTGATCTGTAATGTTGCCATCTTTGTCGATCGAGTAATTTACGCCCTCCACTCCCCAACCTATGAGCTTGTATCCCTCATCGGTCGCCATGTAGTCGAGAAGCTTCGCGATGGCTTCCTTTTTGCCTGCCTTGGCTGCTTTTGTCGAAACTGCGTAGATGCGGTAATTCGTATCGTAGATTCCAACAGAGCTCTTCCCTTTCGGACCCTTGGGTGGTGCAATCAGAGCCCACTCACCATTCGGGAAATTCTTATCAAAAGGTGCATAGTTAGCTGCCGCAGCAAGCGCCGCGAATTGCTCGCGCATAATTCCAAACTTGCCTTGTTTCCACGCTGCACGGAAGTCATCTTTCTTCAAGCTCGGCCAATCTGGATCGATGACCTTTGCATCGACCATTTTCTTGACGAATTGCATGGCATCGTAGAACTCGGGTTTTTTGACGTTGAGCCCAAAATTCTCTTTTGTCATGTTCCAGGTTCCAGCAACGCCAAAGGCCCCCATAATAGGATCGAAGCGGCGTCCAAGGTATTGTTCCTGATCGAAGAGCTCGACGAAAGCTCCAAAGCCATAGGTGTCGTTCTTGCCGTTTCCGTCTGGATCCTTATAAGTAAAGGCATAGCAGACATCGAAGAATTCATCCAATGTAGTTGGCATTTTAAGGCCAAGCTTATCCAACCAATCCTTGCGGATCACAAGGCCTTCGTTTTTCTGAAGCGAACCAGGGAAAGCAAGTCCATAGCTCTTGCCATTTATAGTCGTGAATGCCCTGCTGTCCTCGTCGAACCAGTTTACGGCACGGTGTGGCATAAGCGGATACATATCATCGACATCAGCAACAAGTCCTTGCTTGATAAGAACCTGCCATGGATCACGGCGAACCATGAAAAGATCGGGCAATTGATTCGCCGCAGCTGCGGCAAGGATCTTTACATCCTGATCGTTTTCGTTCGACGGAAGAGCCATGAGCTTTAGATCGATGCCCAACTGATCGCGAGCGATTTTATAGAACATCCAGTCATCCGGCGGCGGGCCAGCCTCAGTTATGGCTGCGCCATACCACAGCTCAATAGTCACCGGCTTCTTTGCAGCCTGGCCAAATGCAGATGCAATGACAACAAAGATGATAAGAATGACCAGGCTGAACCTTGCATATTTTCTCATACGAACCTCCTTTGCGGCTAAATGCCGCCCTTCAATTATTATTTGCTCTTATCCTTTGATGCTCCCTAGCATTGTACCCTTTACAAAGTACTTTTGAATGAATGGGTATGCGACCAGCATTGGAATTGCCGCCAAAAACACGCTGGCTGCCTTTATGGCATATATGGGAGCTTCTCCGAAGGCAGTAACCTCCACATATTCATTCATACCCGAGGAAAGCAAAATATTCCGCAATAGAATTGGCAGCGGCTGGAGCTTTGCATTGTTAATATAGAGCATGGCATTGAAAAAATCGTTCCAGAAGTGGACACCATAGTACAAGCCAATTGTGAGCAGAATTGGCTTCGAGAGCGGCAAAACGATTCTTAGAAGTACTGTAAGCTCCGAAGCTCCATCTATGCGCGCCGATTCCTTTAGCTCTTCTGGCAGTTCCTCAAAAAAGCTCTTCATTATAAGCGTGTTATAGACGCTTACGGCGCCTGGCAGATAAACAGCGGCCAATTTGTCCACCAACCCCAGCTTGGTTACCAGTAGATAGTTCGGTATGAGCCCAGGATTGAATAGGTATGGAATCAGCACGATGATATAGAGCAATTTCCTTCCCGGTAGCGACTTGATCGAAAGCGCATAAGCTAGTGGAACCGTAAAGAAAAGCGCAGTTGCGACGCCCTCGAAAAAAATGCGAAAGCTGTTTCCCGCGGAATGAAGAAAAGACCTATGACCCAACAGCGCTTTATATGCCGCTGTCGACCATTCCCAAGGAGCCAGAAACATTCCATCGAGCGCAGAGCCGATGAAATCGTTTGGCCTGAATGAGAGCGTCAATGTACTCCATATCGGTATGATGAGGATGGCGAGTATCAAGAAAAGCGATGCATCTATGAAAAAGTGAAAAACCTTGTCGCTTTTTGACAACCTTATCACACTTGTCATATCAGACCCAGCTCCTTCATCAAAACCATCCCCCTTCAATAAAGCCCAGTGTCTGTATATCGCTTTATGAGCTTATTCGAGAACATAAGCAGAATCATGCCAAAGAAGCCCTTGAATAGCCCTACGGCAGTTGCAAGTCCAAATCTAAACTCGAGAAGGCCTTGCCGATAAATCCAGGTATCGATGATATCCGCTACACTGTAAACCGGAAGCGAATACAACATAAAAATTTGGTTAAAGCCTGCATCGAGCACGGTACCAAGCCTCAATAGAATCACCATTACAAGGACAGGCCGGATTGCTGGCAGCGTTATGTAGCGAACTCTCTGCCAAGCGCTTGCCCCTTCCACCGCGGCCGCTTCGAAGAGAGTAGGATCAATACCCATCAGAGCCGCAAGGAAAATGATCGCGCTCCACCCCGTCTCTTTCCACATATCGGATAGTATGACAATCCATGGGAAGTATCTGGTATCTGTCATAAAGGAAACAGACTCTCCTCCAAGAGCCTTTATGATGTCATTCAAGATTCCATTGGAAGGTGACAGAATTGCCAAAAGAATGGCGTACATGATGACCCAAGACAAAAAGTGCGGCAGATATGCCATTGTCTGCACCGTTTTTCTAAGCCAGTAGATCCTGCATTCATACAGGGCAATTGCCAGAAACACCGCCGCAGGCACAGAGAACACCATCTTTCCAATACTGTAAAAAACCGTATTGCGGATAAGTTCCCAGAAATAATAGCTATGTACAAAATCAGAGAAATTCTTCAATCCAACCCAGGGGCTTTTTACCACCCCGCTCAGCGCTTGAAAATCCCTAAAAGCGATCTGTGCGTTCCAGATGGGAATGTACTTGAAGATGATAAAATAGATAAATGAAAGAGAAGCAAGAATATAGACCGATTTATATCGCTTTATGCGACGCCATAGAGAAGATGAAGCCGGTTTTGCGGCTACGACAGATTGCATTTCCATCCTTATTCTTTATTGTAAATGATAAGCGATAAATCTGCTCTTTTTCAGTCAGATTCTTGTACTTTTCTTACATCTAAAAAAGATATAGAACGAAAAGATCCTGGCGTCGCTCCCGCAATTCGCTTAAAAACCCTGCAGAAATATGCTTCATCTTGGAAACCGGTCAAATCCGCGATCTCTGCGAGTCCGGCTCCCGTAGAATAAAGAAGGCCGATAGCATGCTGAACCCTAAGCTTTGCAAGATAGTTCCAGAGTGATATTCCCATCTGTGTATGGAATATTCTGCTGAGATAATCCTCGCTTGTATTGAGATAAGAAGCCATCTTCCATCGCGAAATCTGTTCGTTATACGATTTATTCATATAGAATATTGCTTCTGCGACTATGCCACCCGTTGGACTTGGGAGAAATTTCTTGCCTTCCAGGGATCTCTGGATCAGATTTGCCAAAACTTCAGAGAATATTTCACCCGTGTTGCAAAAGACCGTATGTGGTCTCTGGATAATTCCAGCCCATTCCTCCTTTGCTCCAAAAGACCTGCAAATAGACATTAGCGGTACCGAAGGAAATCGCTGCAGAAGCGTGCTGAATTCTTGATTTTTCAATATCGTCGGTTCGAGAATCAAGAAAAGTACAGGTCTCCAGCGGTTCGAGGCTGCCTCGAAGGCTTCCGCTGACGTACATGCAACGAGCCTTATTCCTGGCCTTTGAGCAACATATCGAATATAAGGTATCTCTCTATGTAAGCTAGCTTCGCTCCCAAGAATTAGAATAGCCGAAGGAGAATCAGACACAAGTACCGATCGTAAGAATCCAGACACATCTGTAGGCTTATTCTCCAGGCGAGTCTCCATTATGGAGGAAGTACTTTGTGCTATGAAACACTCGGCATTCTGGAACCTTTCCTTGTCGAGTATGAAAGAGAGAGCGGCGGAGCTTTCATGATCGATCTCTGCGGAATCCAAGTATAGCAATACTCTCTGCGACGGACTGATTGACTCTTGAAATATTGAATTATAGGGAATGATCTTTCCACAAAATCTATCTAGAAATCCACAAGGCAAATGCTGCGACGATCCTTGTGGTCCTATGACACAAATCTCGGCCTCTCTATTGGGAATGTTGTGGATGGATCCGCCCACGGTGGGATAAGGGAGCTCTATCCTTACAAGAAGGACAGCTCTTTCATGAGAAAAGAGAATATGGCCTCCATGGAGCAGACAAATCTGCTTCGCGAGCTCGAAACGTATATCTTTTTCGATACGATTCAATCCAGAGGTCATTGTCTCCTTCGGAATCCTGTGCGCAGAGCTCAGTCTCAATTCGCAGCTCTGTATCGATGGCACAATCGAGATTTCCAGTTCTTCGATGAAAAAGGCTTCTTCCAACAACTGAACCACTATCGTCAGCATTCTTTCGAGCTGTTTTGGATCGCCAAATAGAAGAGGATAGACCGAAGAAGGTGGTGCGCATACAAATCTAGATTCACCCCTATTGGTCCCCTCGGCGCTCGCCTTATTGGCTTTCAATTGGTTTTGAGCCCATCGAGCGCAAAGGCGATAAGGATCAAATAGCACTGCACGGGTAAGTACGGATTCCGATTTTGCCTGAGAAAGATCGATCAAATAGCGCACGAGTTCCTTGAGCCTCAATGCTTCAAGCCCTTGCACGCTTGTGGCACCCGGCATCGAAATTTTATCAAAAGCTTCTATGGAGCTCTGAATTTCCCTCGATATAACGGAGACAATATCCGACATCGATTTCTCCGCTCTTTCGGCACGCTTTCTTGCTTCATCACCTTCTTCGAACAGCTTTACCCCTCTCAGCGCGGAAGATAGAATCGAACGAATCTCCTCATAGAGAGAAGGATCGATATCGGCAGCCTGAATGACCAAATGACCAAGGTCGGTCGATTCATAGAACAATGGCAGGATAAAATAAGCCCCTGGCTCGGTCGGCATGATTCTCTCTGGCAGAAAGCAAGCTCGAGGGATGGCTTCCCGCGAGGGTCTTGGATATATCATTTCTGCATAAGGAGTATCCTTGCTTTTTCTATAGCCGCCTTTGAACATCAAATTGCCCTGTTTGTCTTTGGTCGCCAGATAACCTGAGAGAATTCCCAAACCTGGTAGATGCGCAGCGGCTGCCCTTATTATCGACTGAATATCTTTTGCACAAAGCAGTTCCTGATTGAAGAGATTGAGTTTCTGCTCGTCCTCTTTCTCCTTCCATAAGAGATATTCATGTTTTCTTTCCTTTGAAAGCCCCAATGCAACCATTGCCTGGTGAATTAGTCTTTCTGTTCTATCTATCTCGTCTCTAGTAGAAGCGCGGCTCAAAAATTCGAGACGGAGCGCTGTCAGCATGTTCTCCAGCATGCCAGTCTCACCGGTCTCATAGGAAGACGATGCTCTGTCCTCATTGAAAATTTGCTCTAGATACTCAAAAAAAGAATTGTTCTTTCGAGAAACAAGAGAAGCACTGAATGCTTCGATAAGACTTGGCGGAAGCGATCTTCTAGCCTTAACTCTTGTGCTTCCCGCCATCTGGAAAGCTTTTGGCACGCATCCGCAGGAACTGCGTACTATGAGCTTTGTCTTTAATAGAATATCGTCTGAAGGATTTCCATTGCGCATATCGATAAGAAGCCTCAGTGCTGAAAGCACCTGACGGGTAAAAGGCATTTTCACAGTCGTAAGCGGAGGTGAAAAAATGCGGCTCTCTTCCGAGTCGTTGAATCCACCTATTGGCATATTTGAAGGAATCTCGATGCCTCGTTCTCTGAGCACCATTCCAGCTTCGAATGCCAAAAGATCGCTCGCCGTACATAGCGCATCGAAATCCTTGCCAGGCACAAGGCCTCGTTCATCGATCAAGTCAAGCATTGCACGGCGACCTTCGCTCCATGGAGTATCGAGGCATACAAGCCTGGAATCATAGGCTATGTGGGCTTCCTTTAGGGCATCGCAATAAGCGCGGTATCTTTCTTCGGCAGAAGAGTGCTGACGCGGACCTGCAATGAAAGCTATACGCCTTCTCTTGTGGCTTCGGATAAAATGCTTGACAAGGGCTTTCATGCCCGAATATGCATCAATGCCGACGAAAGGCTGTCCATCGATTTTAAGGCCAAAAGTAACCATTGGAACATCAACGGTATCTATGAGAAAACTCTCGACAGTTGATTCTGTTGCATATCCGCTCAAGGTGGAAGCCCAGCATAGGGCAGAATCTATATTCGAAGCCTTAGCATAGCGATATACGCTGTTCCTCATATACTCAAAGCCGCCAAGGGCATTTAGCCTTCCGCCCGGTAGCACAAAGAGAATGCATCGGTGAGATTGAGCCGCAGTTATAAGCTCTGGCCATAGACCCCGGGCTGCGCCAGTGTGCGCGGAGGCAAGAAGAAAGGCAATTCTAGGATAATGTCCATGCATTCTTTTAGAATTGTGGGCTTATCTTATAGCAGTTGTCAACATTCTTTGCTTATCTGCTTACAAAAAGACAGAAAAATCCAATTAACGGCCAATAAACACAATTGAAGCCTTATCGAAACTCCTCTATAAATTTTCATTATAGAAAAGGATAGAAGAGGAAGCTCGATGATAGTGGATATCGAAGAATTCGGTGGCCTAGGCGACGGATGCACAGACAATTCAAAGGCCTTTACAGATGCGATCGCTGTCTTAAGAGAGAGAGGCGGTGGAACGCTCAGGATGATGGACCATGCCTATCTCACCGGTCCTGTTGAGCTTTTCAGCAATATCAGCCTAGAAATTGGCAAAAACACCACATTGAGCTTCGTTCCCTACATGAACCGTTACTCCCCAGTCCTAACCCGCTGGGAAGGAGTTGTCTGTTATGGCATGCACCCGCTTATATTTGCAAGAGAAAGCAAAAATATAGAACTCAAGGGTGAAGGAACCATCGATGGAAATGGTCAGCAATGGTGGGAAGCCATGAGGCGCAAAAAGAGAGAAGGACAAAACAAACCCATCGAGCCCTTCGAAATGGAGCTAGCAGAGCTAAACAAATACAGCGGTGGTCAACCCTCGGGAGGTGGAGGCAGAGAAATGCAGTTCTTGCGGCCGCCTCTCGTCCAATTCTTTGGGTGTTCGGATGTCACCATTGAAGGCCTCAAATTTCAAAACTCGCCATTCTGGACCATTCACCCTGTATTCTCGAATCATATAAGCATTCGCAACATCTCCATACAGAACCCTTCTGATGCGCCAAATACCGATGGCATCGATATCGACTCCTGCAAGGATATCTTGGTAAGCGGTTCGACGATCGACGTGGGAGACGATTGCCTTGCAGTAAAGGCAGGCTCTGGAGAACAAGGAATTAAGGAAGGCAAATCTTCGGAGCGTATCGTAATCCGCGACTGCCGCTTTAAGCAAGGGCATGGCGGTGTCGTTATAGGTAGCGAAACGGCAGGAGGCATCTACGATGTGGTTGTGAGCGAGTGCTCCTTTGAAAGAACAGACCGAGGTGTGCGGATCAAAACAAGAAGAGGCAGAGGAGGCACGGTCAGCAGACTTAGATTTTCCGACCTCAATATGAAACAAGTCCTATGTCCTGTCGCTATAAACATGTATTATCGATGCGGAGCTAGACCAGAGGAATTCTCGGAACTCTTTTCGCTGGAATGTCGGCCCGTCAGTGCTTCTACTCCCCATATCTATGATATTGAGATAAGCAACCTAGAAGCCCAAGAATGCCGTGCTTCCGCTGGATTTATCATCGGCTTGCCCGAATCGCCAATAGAAAAGCTGCACATGCATGGTTGCCGAATCGATCTCAGTAAAAGCGAGATTGTGGCTCCATCAGAATCCGAGATGTTCGAGGGCCTACCTGAAACCCAAGCGCGCGGAATTAGAATAAGGCATGCGAGCTGCGAATTCGATGGGCTTGAAGTTCTTGGCCTTCCGAATGGAGAGCCCCCAATCTTCTACGAATCTCCAGTGGATTAGGAAAACCTAGAAATAAGAAAGCCCAAAAACTTACATCGAATCCCCACTTGATCAGTAAGGCTTGAAATCTCACATCCATTTTTTCTTCTTGAAATAGATCAGTTCTGCTATTACGACTGCGGCCATAAATACTAGGGCAGCGGGATATCCCCAGGGTTTATTCAATTCAGGCATATAGGCAAAATTCATTCCATAGATACCGGCTATGAAAGTTATCGGAATGAAAATGGCCGACAATATTGTGAGCAGCGTCATTACCCGCGACATGTTCGTATTTACTTCGCTCAGATGCAACTCGATCATCGAAGTCGCATGCTCGCGGTAGGATTCGAGCGCTTCTATTGCCTGCACGGTATTTTCATATAAATCGCGCAAATAAGGGGAAAGCGAGACATCCATTTGGATGGATTCCGTACGGGAAAGCGCAGCGATAGAATCACGCACAGGCCATATGATTCGACGCATCCTCGAGAATTCTCGCTTTAGTCCCTGAATGCCATGGAAGAACTCTTGGTCGCTTTCGGAATCGGAAGCCTCTTCGAACTGCTCAAGCCTATCTCCCAACATTTCCAGCACTATAAAATAATTGTCTACAATCGAGTCCAATAGCGCGTATAACAGATAATCTGCGCCATGCTTTCGCAGCCTCCCAGCTCCAGACATTATCCGATCGCGCACGGCCTTAAAGCAGTCCCCTGGCTTTTCTTGGAAAGAAATCAGCAATTTACCTTTAAGGAGAAAACTCACCTGGTCGTATTCTATAGAGCCATCCTCATTAGCTGTTATCATCTTGGTTATCAGAAAAAGATAATCATCGTAATTCTCAAACCTTGGTCTATGCTCTGTATTCATAATATCTTCGATTACCAAAGGGTGAATACCCAACATTCCACAGAGTTTCTCCACTATCCCACCCGAAAGTCCATTTATGTTTATCCAATTCACCACATTTAGATCGATTAGCGCAAGCAGCTCGCTTATATCCTCCGGAGTACGCATGACCGCGCTTATCTCATCGTAGCAATACAAGCAATAGGTTGCAAGCGTCGGCTCTGCATCGCCTATGTATTGTGGAGTGCCCGGCGGAAGACCGGCTGTTTCGACCGAGACACCGCTAAAGGGCAGCTTGGAAAGATGATGTTTCGATTTTTCAGATTTTGCTTTTTCGCCACTTGACAGAGCGCTTTTATTGAGGATTCTATCGCCTGGCATGCTTTCTTCGGAAACTGCACTATTGCCATCGCTAATGCCAGAAGATACTCTTGAGACCGCAACAGGCTCACCATCTTCTTTTTTCTTTGAAAACCACTTCATATCTCCTAGACTAGCCATTCGGGAGCACGGAAGCAAGCCTGAAAATTCTGAATAGTCTGCCTAAGTATGGCCTCTTATTCCGCTCATTTATGTTAATCGTTCCTTTTTTTCTTGGATGGACCTCTAAAAATCACGTCCCATTGCGTCGCTAACATTCCAAGCAGCATGAGAACCGACCCAATTATCGTGCGCAAGCTCGGAGTTTCGGATAAAAGCAGAATTCCGCCAAGGGTAGCGAATACCCCCTCGAGACACATTATGATTGAGGAATGGGCTGGTGGGGCATCCCTTTGAGCCAATACCTGAAGGGTATAACCTACTCCCACGGAACCCAAGCCTCCATAGAGAATGGGAACCAGCGCTCCTAAGACGGCACTAGAGGATATTTGCTCGAAAATCATTGCAGCCACAAAAGAAAAAACCGAGCACCAAGCAAACTGTCCAGCAGCCAGCTCTATGGGATCCAATCGCTTAGCCAAGTTGTCTATCACCAACACATGAAATGTCCAGAAAAGAGCACTTATGAGTACGAAAATATCCCCTGAGTTGACTTTGCCCAGCTCATCCGGTGCGCTCAAAGTATAAATACCGATTACTGCAAGAATAGCCCCAACCCAAGTTGGTAAACCTGTAGATCGCCCCCAAAGCATCCCCAAAATAGGAACCAGCACCACATATAGCCCAGTCAGAAACCCCGCTTTACCAGCCGTCGTATACTGAATTCCTATCTGCTGGAGAGATGCCGCAATAAAAAGAAAGCTACCCGCCGCAAGAGAACCGTACAAGAATTGCCTTCGGTTGACATTAGCAGGGCATTCATCTTCATTCGGCAGGCTCCCCTCATCGGGCTCGGCTTTCCCAGCTGTATCCAAGCTTCTCGATTTATGCTTGCGAGCGTACATTATCAATGGAAACAATGAAATGCTCCCCAACGCAAAGCGAATCGCGTTGAATGTAAAGGGTCCTACATAATTCATACCCAAGCGCTGGGCAACAAATGCAAAACCCCAGATAATAGCCGTCAGCAAAAGCAATAGATCCGCTCGAATTGCGGTCTTGTTCATGGTATTAGATTCCTCTATGCAGCTCTTGATCGACTCTAGTGCTAATTCTCTTTGTTCTTTGATATACTCTCTTTGAGAAAAAGAAGAAAGACCGCAGATGTCCAAGCGAAAGCAGGATCGTCCAATCCCTTACCATCGATAGGGTCGAAGTTTTCGGCCATTCCTTCCTCTGAACATAGATCGACAAACCTTTGCGCGATTCTGTTTGCCAGGCTCATTTCTCCAAGATGCCTAAGCGCATCGAATACAAGATAATTGACTGGCGCCCATATCGGACCTCTCCAGTATCCCTGCGGCTCCATAAAAGGAGAATCCAATGCTTCGCTAGCCAAACCAAAACGTGTCAAAAATCTATTCTCATCGGAAATATCTAAAATGAGCTTCTTGATTATCTTTTCTGGCAAGCGTGTGTACGCAACTATAGGCATGCGAAGAAGAAAAGAACCTCTATGTTCTATTTTTTCTCCTTCTAAGCCTTTTCGTGCAAAGAATCCACTATCATCCCAAAGGCGATCCAGCATAGAATTAACAAGCGATTTTGCTAGAAATGTCCAGTTCTCTGCCTCATCGATATCATGCCCCAGAAGACGCGAAATCTCAGCAAGACAGTCGCACTGTCTAGAAAGGTATGCATATAGGTCGGGAGATTCGACAGGTCCTCCCTCCATAAACAACGTCGCATTATCCCAGCCTGAATCATTGCCATGGCGGTAGATAATGGCCTCAGAAGGCAACCTGCGATATTTAAGCCAGAAATTTGTCGAGTTGGAAATCGACTTATAAAGATATTCGATCCTTTCAATCGAGGATTGAAGTATAGTTGGATTTCTCTTTATCATTTCCAGCAGAGTCCATCCATGAATGGGAGGCTTGCAAAAGCTGAATAATGAGAATCGATCGTTGATAAAATCAGGATAGACTCCTGCTTCATGCTGGTTATCTGCAAACACCAATAATTGGTCTAAGGCAAGAGTGGACATGTTTTCAACCATGGCAAGTGCACAAAAGCAATTATCCCAGCTCCAAATATTTGTCATCCAATTCTTCGAGCTATATACAGAGCTGCGTGTGAGCTTTCCCTCAGGCCGCACAAAAGTAGACCAAAGAATATACGACGCCAGATCCTTAGCCTCGCTATATTGAGTTTCTAGCTCTGTCCCAGCGTAATTCTGATTCCATCTAGAAAATTCAATAAATTGCGTTTTCTTAGTCTCCGATTCATGAGGAATCAAGGCATATTCTCGAATAGCGGCATCTCCTTCGACGATATCGATCCGGATATATTCATTTCCAACCCTTCCCCATGGAGCATCGACAGAATGAACTGCATATCTCAAATCGACTTCGTAGACATGATCTTTTGCGCAACTTTGGATTAAAAATACTCCTCTGGCCATCTCTTGAATGAAATCATAGCGTGATCTATACATATCTAGCCTTAGACCCATGCCACAACATTCAATACTGATGGCATCGAAAGACGTGAATTTTAGAAGAACATAACGATCCGGCATTTTCTTAGCGCAAATTCGGCATTCATTCTCATTCGCCTGTATTTGTTGCTCGAGTTCTTCTTTGCTCGAGAGAAGCTTCAATGAGAACATTTCACTCGGAATTTCATCTCCCCCTCCGACATCCTTCAAATAGGCAATACCATCTTTTCCGATTGTTACAGAGAAACGCGCTCCAAAAGCCGACCAAGGTATCTTTGAAATATCCAGATTCATTTTTCAATATTCTCCAATAGGTTTTGCATTCTCCAGAAACGAAGTTCCTAAATCAAGTGCGCAGAATTCCAGGTTTAGATCAAATTCCCGAGGCTTCAATCTATATGGAGGAAGCTGGTCCTGACCACAAGAATTACTGCCAATACCATTCTGAGCAAAATCTAGATTCAGAACACAATAGGGAGTGTGAACGATTTCATGATCGTAACGGGCATTTTCCAATGCGTCTACATCGTAATCATGATAAGAAAATTCGATCGGCTTTTCTGAGATTATTGCTAATCCAAAACCATTTCTATCCGTAATGAAGATTGCATCGGTGCCGTATCTATTGCCGTTCTCTTGGGGTCTTATATATGGTGTATGCAGTTGTTTAATCGAAGCCTTCCAAACATCGATGCGTTGGGCGCTTCTGCTATCGCAATATGCTTCGCCTGGTCCATAACCTCTCCATCGTATAACATCAAAACCTAAAGGAAGCCTCAATTTTATTCCTATTCGAGGAATCATCTCTGGAAATGCAGCACTGTTCCCAGATGGCTTGCCAAAAAGTTCCAGCCGCCATCTGCGATCATCATTAATGATATATCTAGCCCTGCACTCGAATCCCCATCCTTGGCTAGGAGGTGCAGCCCAAATCATGCTTCCCGCCACAATTTCTCCATTTTCTTTGCGCAGATCGAATTCTCTAGCATCTTCTTGAAAAAGATGAAGAAAATATTTTTCGCACCAGGTAGAGAGGATATGCATATCGTTATCTATAGGTGCACGCCAAAAACTTAAAGAAGGCCCCTTTTCGATCAATTTGTGCTGCTTATATGTCCATGACTCCAATGATCCTCTAAGCGAATCGAATTCATATACTGAATCTTCTCCAAGAATAGTTATCTTCTTTCCGGAGCGCCCATAATTCATAGTAAATAACACCGGTGATTGTGTTGGCTTCTTTGTCGATCTTTGCTTTTTAGACGCCAGTGCGCTAGATATTTCGAATTGCGCCGTTGCTATGATATGGCCGGCTTTAGCCCATAGCAAATTTTCTGCAAGGACATAATCGATTTCTAGAAACACAGAATTCCCATATCTGCCCATAAATAACAATTCATCGTAGTCGCCTATATTCCCTAAGTCTTTTGCTTTCTCTGCTGTTGTATTTATATGATTCTTCCTCGATGATTCTAAATCAAAGGGAATACGTACATTTTCGCTTTGGCGAGCAGGAATTGCAGGTGCATGCATTTCTCCCTCTGCAACGATTACGCCATTTGTATGAATCCTCCATCTAAGTTCAATATGACCGAGATCTAGAAAATCGTATCTATTATCGATGTTTATTATCAGCTTTTCAGCATCGATGAGGCTAGTATGTATGGGTTCTATTGCTTTCTTATATTCGACAAGACCAGGGGATGGCTTTCTATCGGGAAAAACGAGTCCATCGATACAGAAATTCCCATTGTTAGGGACATCTCCGAACCCCCCTCCATATTCGAACCATTCTTGTCCTCTATCATCTTTCCTCCTGATGCCATGATCTATCCATTCCCATACAAAAGCTCCCTGCAATCGCGGATATGCTTCTATGATGGCCTGAAAGTCAGCCAGCCCACCCGGCCCATTCCCCATAGCATGAGCATATTCACAGAGAATATGTGGCTTGCCTTCTGTTTTTGCAATTTCTAGTAATCTGGGCATTCGGGTATACATTGTGCTATAGACGTCAGTTACTTCACATTGTGCATCCCCTTCATAGTGAATAAGTCGACTGGAATCGAGACATCTAGCTCGACGGGCCATAGCCTTCAAATTCTCTCCCATTGCAGATTCATTCGCCAATGACCACATAATAACCGATGGATGGTTTCTATCTCTGAGTATCAAGCGTTCGATGCGATCCACAAAGGCAGGCTGCCATTCTGGATCGTTTGCAAGCCTTGTGCTCTCGTCGATCCACTCGAATCCATGTGTCTCGAGATCGGTCTCGTCTATGACATAAAGGCCATAATAGTCGCATAGTTCGAGAAAATAGGGATGATTGGGATAATGCGAAGTACGGACAGCATTGATATTATGCTGTTTCATAAGAAGAACATCTTGAAGCATCGTCTGCTTTGCGACGTATCTTCCGGAATCGGGTTGAAAATCATGGCGATTAACGCCTTTTAGCTTTATTGCTCGTCCATTTACAAGAAAATTATTCTGGCATATTTCTATTGCACGAAATCCTATCTGAAGGCTCGCTACTTCTAAGATAAGGTTTTTGCTAGAAAGTTCGATTGCGAGCGTGTAAAGATTAGGTATTTCCGCAGACCATTTTTTGGGGTTTTTCATCTCGAGTGTTATTTCTTCATTGGCTATCATTGATGCGGCAACTTCCGTGTTAGTTCTCTTCTTCTCTATGCAGAAATCATTCTCATCATATATTGATATTACACATTCTACTTCTCGAGCTTCCTCGCTTTTGTTTTCTATTTGCAATTCGATCTTCAAAAATGCATCTATATATCTATCATCGAAGGATATTTTATGCGATACATCGAACAACGAAACCAGAGGAACCTCATATATCTCGACATCTCTGAATATTCCAGATAACCACCACATATCCTGATCTTCGAGATAGCTTCCATCAGACCATTGATATACTCTTACCACAATTGTGTTCTTGCCAGTTCTCACTAGAGAAGCGATATCGAATTCTGCCGGTAAGCGCGAACCTTTGGAAAACCCTGCGAGTTTACCATTTATCCATACATGGAATGCAGAATCCACACCGTGGAATCTCAGTATCTGTCGACGCGATAGATCATCCAAAAAAAAGGTATGGCGATATATTCCGGTTGGATTGGCTCTCGGAACAAAAGGAGGCCTCACAGGGAATGGATAATATACATCTGTATAATGTGGCTTTCCATAGCCTTTTAGCTGCCAATGAGATGGCACCTCGATATTTTCCCAAGTGCTGTCATCGAAGTCAGGCGTTTCGAACCCGAGAGGAGAGAGCTCAGGAGCTGCAAGATAAAGAAATTTCCATGATCCATTGAGCTTCCGAAACCCCAGCTGCTTTGATTCATCGTTGCATAAGGCGCTTTTTAAATCTTTCCATCGTTTTATGTAGGCTCGACCTGGGAGCCGATCAATATTGAGAAGCTTATGGTTCTGCCAGTCGCACTCTGCGCCATATGATGTGTTCATGTTCTATCCTTTCAGGGCTCCACTCATGCCTTCTATTATGTATTTCTGTGCAAATGCAAAGGCAATGATAGGCGGTATTATCATAATTGTGGTTATCGCCATAATCGGAATGACTTGCATTTCATGCATGCCCTTGAATGCAGCAAGACCGAGAGGAAGTGTATATTTGTCTCGTGAGTTCAAGAAGACAAGCGGTCCAAGATAATCATTCCATACAGTCATGATATTGAGCACCGATATCAATATCAAAGGTGCCTTCATCATAGGAAGAAATATTCGGAAATATGTCTGAAAATGATTTGCACCATCGATATGCGCCGCATCTTCGAAATCCTTTGGAATTCCCATTAGGAACTGCCGAAGTAGAAAAATATAATAAGCGGAGCCAAAAAAAGCTGGCACTATAAGAGGTTTCAGGGTGTTTATCCACCTTAACAACTTAAACTCCATATATAATGGAATAACCGTGACCTCCCAGGGAATCATCATAGTACTCAATAAGATCATAAAAAGAATATTCTTTCCTTTGAAATCGAATCGCGCAAAACCATAAGCAACGAGAGAAGAGGAAATCAGCTGTCCCAGTGTCGTAAGAACAGTCACAAGAATCGAATTCTTGAGAAATGTAAAGAAAGGCTGCGAATTCCATGCGTCGACAAAGTTCCTTATCCTGAACTCCGCTGGAAACAATTTAGGCGGATAGGCAAAAGCTTCGGCCTCACTTTTCAATGCTGTAAGAAACATCCATATAAAAGGTACGATGAAGTATAGGGAAAGCACTATCAACGCTAGATATGCAAGTATATTTCCAAGCCTAATCTTTCTGATCTTCATATCGCATTTTCCTCGTTCAGATATTCATTTTCGAAACTTCATGCTCATAGAAAACCCATAGTGGCGAAGACTTGAAAATAAGAAGCGTGAGCAGCAGTATTATGATAAACATGAACCAGGCATTTGCTGCTGCATAGCCGAGCTTGAAATGTATAAAAGCATTCCTATATACATAGAGGCCATAAAAATACGTAGATTTGACAGGCCCACCTCTTGTAAGCAAGAGTACTAAGGAAAGCTCTTGCATCGCTCCTATTGTGCTTGTAATGAGATTGAACAGCAATGTGGGCGTGATAAGAGGCAAGGTTATCGAAAAAAATGTCCGAAAAGGAGAAGCGCCTGCGATGATTGCATCTTCGTAAATATCCTTGGGAATACTCCTTATTGCCGTATAAAAAATTAGCATCATCGTTCCAAGACTCCAAAGACTAGCTATTACGATTGCGACTATCGCCCAGGAAGGATCAGAAAGCCAACGTGGTCCAGAAATACCTAGGAGCGAAAGCACATAATTTAGAAGCCCGTACTCAGGATGAAAAATCCATCCCCACATTATTGCGATAGCAACACTCGAGACGACCGACGGAAGATAGAAAATTGTTCTAAAAACACTAATTCCGCGCAAGGGTTTAGAGATAAGTATTGCTAGGACAAGAGCCATAATAATATTCAAAGGAACAAACATAAGCATGAACTTTAGAGTGATGCCTATGGATTTCCAAAACTGATTGTCTTTTGTGAACATCTCGATAAAGTTTCTGACTCCGATAAAAGTAGGAGTACCTATAACCGGCCAGTCGAACATCGTCATAACCGCAGAGAGCAAAAGCGGCCCTGCAGTAAAAACAATGAATCCAAAAACCCATGGAGAAATGAAAAGATAGGGAGCAAATCGATCTTTCCTTTTCGCTTTTCGCTTCCTAAGGCTGGGACTTGAATTAGTTTCTTTCATTTCGCTTTTTCTCTAATAGAGGTCTTGATATTAGATGTACTGGGAGGAAGAAAGCGGCTAGCCAAAACCAGCCGCTTTTAAGCCCTGAGATTATTTCAGTCCCTCAAGCACTTTTGCTGGTGAAGCCAGAATAGAAGGATTGAATATCTGCTGAAGCGATTGCGAAATCGTGTCGGAGACTGTTGCCCAGTCTTTTACTTTGTAAGAAGTTGATACCCAACCTTCGCTCTGATCTAGCATCTCATAGAACACAGCCTTCATTGGGTCGGCATTGAGCTTTTCTTTCTCTACTACAGAGTGAAGGACAGGTAGTTCATGATCCAGTCTCATAATATTCGCTTCGGGAGAAACCCAGAACTTCATAAATCGCCACGCTGCATCCTTATTCTTTGATTTGTTGTACATTGCAATGCCTGATACAGAAATGACACTTATCGATTTCTTGCCCTTTTCCGCCGATGGCATCTTTGCTAAGCCAAAATTTACATTAGCTTCTTTAAGCGAAGGTATAGACCATGATCCGTTTATGAACATAGCAAGCTTGCCGGTTCTCATTTCTCTCGAACCAGAACCTTCGACAGATATGGCATATCCTTCTTTTATTGCATTTTGCATTTTGGTGAGCAGAGCGACTACCTTGGGATCCTTAAAGCCATTCTTGAATGACCCTTCAGGCCCAAGATAGCTTACACCAACATTCCATAGATAGTGCTCGAAATCATAAGGATCCGGCTCCTGCTGAAAAGCAAAGCCATAGATCTTTTGAGATGGATTTGCAACTTTCTTTGCTGTTGCCAATAGTTCATCCCAGGTCCAATCCCCCTTCGGATATGGGACACCGGCCTTATCGAAAAGATCTTTATTGTAGTACACCACATGAGTCGTATAGCCTATTGGAAGGCCAAGCAGTTTGCTTCCAATAGAATTATAATCGAAAAGTCCTTTATAGAAATCTCCCTTGAAGGACGCTGGTTCTTTAGATACCCAACTATCGAGAGGTTCTAATCCATCTTTATAGTGTGCATAATTCCACATGTACATGACATCTGGGGCATCACCGGCACCAAAGCCTGTCGCAAGTTTTGTATCAAAGTCATCTCCATATGCTTCGAGCACGACCTGTAGATCGGGATTTTTTTCGTTGAATCGATCGACGATTCTTTGCTGAATATCGAGAGTCTCTTCCGAATCCCATGTAGCAAAACGAATTGTTTGTTTTTTCTGGGCACCTGCAGCGAATATCAACCCAAAACACATCATTGCAGTGATAAATTTTCTCATTTCTTTCCTCCCTTGTTATGATTGGTATACAAACCTAGTTCATAGGATAAAGCGCCTTTAGTAAATTGTCAATAAAATTTTTGTAAATATTTATTATTTATATAGTATGAAAAATGAGCTTCATCTAAATGCTTGAATATTATTATGGCAATTATATTTCCATTATTTTATTGCCATTACTCGACAATCATGAAACAAGCACTTTTAGGCAGAATCATCATTTTATCAGAATTATAGTAAATTTCCTTGACTATGAGCTTGATTTTGAGATAGCATAATGCTATGGCCACAATTCATGAAATAGCCCAGCTAGCCAATGTGTCTCCAGCTACCGTCTCTAGAGTTCTAAATCATGACACGACGCTTTCAATCAGCAGCGATAAAAGGTTTAAAATCCTTGAGATAGCGGAAGATCTGAATTATAAAACCCCCAAAATAAGAAAACTCGAGAAAAGCAGCCTGAGAGATAACTTTGGAGCAGCGGGGGAAAGCATAGTCTGTATTCTGCTCTATTCTCAAGAAGAAGAGATCGATGATCCATATTATCTTGCAATACACCATGCTCTAAAAATAGCAGCAGCAAAGCGAGCATTCCGAATAGATGACATCTACTACAAAAAAAAGAATGACCTAGCATCGCTCTCTTTGGATAGGTTAGGAACTATCATTATTGGCAGCGAAGGTAGCTGTGATATATCATTTCTAAATTTCCTCAAGAAAGAGAAGAACGCCATCTGCGTCGACTTCGATCCTGATATGAAAAACATAGATGTTGTATGTGCAGATTTTCGGAAATCGATCAAAACAATCGCAAAGAGATTCGCCGAATTGGGAATTTTGCGCATTGCTTATATTGGAGGCAAAGAAACATCTCCTCTCAAAGGAAAAGAAATAATCGACCCCCGAAGTGCAGAGTTCATAGAAGAATTTAGCAAACTGGGCATCTATAGAGAGGAATTCTTTAGAGCTTATGGATCATATAGCCCTGATAATGCGTATCAGTTGACTAAACAGCTTTTATCAAGCGCAGCAAAACCAGAGGCTATATTTGTTGCTAGCGATAATATGGCACTAGGCGTCTATAAAGCAATTTGTGAAACAGGCTTTTCGATTCCGCAGGATATAAAAGTTGTCAGCTGTAATGATCAGCCTGTATCGGCATATATGACACCTCCACTGAGCACGATAAGAATACCGAGAGCAGTGATGGCCTCAGTTGCACTATCTTTGGCATCATCCCGCGCCAAGGATCCCCGCGAGCTTGGCGTCAAAGTAATGGTGCCTACAGATGTAGTGTTTCGCAAAAGCTTTATCTAATGAAGGATAAAGATCGAACCAATCGGGAATTACTATAATCTATACGTGAATCGAAAATAAAATAGCCAAAAATAGAAGCCCTCAAGCCATATATACGCCGCCATTGATATCCAATGTGGCGCCTGTAATAAACCCATCGTATTCGCTAGCAAGAAAAGCCACCGCGCGAGCGACATCCTCGCAGGTACCAGCCCTCTTTAGAGGTATATCGCGTATTGTAGCCTGCTTGGATTCTTCGCTTGTGTGAATAGCGTGAAAAGCAGAACCGAGAATAAAACCTGGCGCCACGGCATTTACTCTAATGCCATAGGGTGCAAGCTCGGTGGAGAGCGCGCGCGTAAGAGTAAGAATGGCCCCTTTGGTAATCGAATAGATTGCGGAGCCACCATGCCCGCCCTTTCGTCCAGCTAGCGATGCAAGGTTTACGATCGAAGCGCAACCTGACTTTTTCAATAAAGGTATCATGGCACGCGTGACCAAGACATTTGAATCCAGATTTACGGCCACGACTTTTCGGTAGAAATCCATTTGGACTTCCTCTAGTTTGTAGCGCCCCACCAGGTCGCCTGCATTGTTGACAAGCACATCGAGATTATTCCATCTCTCTAATACAAAATCAGTCAATGCCTGAACGCCTGCCTCTTCCGTAAGATCTGCCTGCACCACTTCTGCTTTGCCACCAGAATCGCATATTTGCGCTGCCAGGCTTTCAGCTGAATCTCTGCTTTTATGATAATGAATAATGAGTGCAGCACCCATATTTGCCAATTCCTGAGAGATAGCCCTTCCTATACCAGAAGCTCCTCCGGTCACTAGAGCTTTTTTCCCTTTCAGACTGTTCATGAAAGACTCCATAAAATGAATATAGCCAAAGCGTATTGCTAGTATAGATACAAGCCAAGGCCCATACAAGTTGAATGATTGGAAAATCGAATGTTGTCAAACTAGATCGATTATGCTTGCTAGATGACCTTACAGAAATCGATCAGTATTAGCTAATAGATTCTGCTGCTTTTTAGTTAAAATTTTTCTCTAATTGCCCTTGACAATCGCAAAAGATGGTTTATGATATGAAACAGGATTCCATATTGTGGAATCTCACGGACGGATCTCAGGGTTTATAGCATCTTTGAAATATATTCCAAACTTTGGAATATTAGTAAGTCTTAGTTGCCTTGAGATCTTTTCGAAGGATTAATGATCTTAGATATCAACAATTATAAGAGGTATTTGTTATGAAGAAAAAACTAATCACTCTGGCTGCGCTTTTGCTCATTGCGACATGCTTCGCCGCTGCCGCTCCAAAGTACAACTGGAAGCTTGCTTCGGTGTTGCCCGAGTCACATCCGGTTCATCAAGCTCTGGTTTTCTTCGCCGATGAATTGGCACGCAAAAGCAATGGTGATATCAAAGTCACCCTTTTCCCTGCCGGGCAGTTAGGTCAGGAGGCGGATTACATCCAAGCTGTAAAAATTGGATCATTGGAATTCTCCAAAGTCTCGTCAGGTCCCCTTGGACAGTATGCTCCAACTCTACAAGTTGTCTCTCTGCCTCTAATCTGGAGAGACCTGGACCATCAGCATAGAGTTCTGCAAGGGCAAGTTGGCAAACAACTGATGGCAGATCTCGATAAAGCGGGTTTCAAGGGACTAGCCTTTATGGACGCAGGATTCCGATCGATCACCGCAAAGAAGCCCATTTATACGCCTGCTGATCTCAAAGGCTTAAAGATTCGCGTTATGCAGTCTAAGCCCCTTATCGATACAATAAATGCATTGGGTGCAACGGCGGTTCCAATGGGTCAGTCTGAAGTCTACAGCGCGCTGCAGACAAATGTCATCGATGGCTGGGAAAACAACGAGCCCACAGTGCTATCCTTCAACATGCAGGAAGTCGCCAAATATTTCTCTTATACGCGCCATTCTTCCATTCCCGATATCCTCATTATGAATAAGAAACTCTTCGATGGGCTCCCCAAAAACATCCAGACCATGATCGAAGAGACAGCTTTCGAGGCCATGCAGAAGCACAATCAGCTCTGGGGTGAAATGATCGATAAAACCGTTGCGGAGCTAAAAGCCAAGGGCATGATCTTCAATGAAGTCAAGGATATCACCGAATTCCAAAAAGCCTGCGCCGGAGTATGGAAAGAATTCGAGCCAATCGTTGGAAAAGATTTGATAGACGCTATCGTCAATACAAAGTAGTCCGCTCTATTGCTTGAATTCCAAATATTCTCTGCAATGACAAGCGGAAAAACAGTGGGCGGTAGATATTCTACCGCCCATTTTTAGAATGAAAATATATTGCTCTTATGCAGATAACGAGGGAGGCTATATGCGAAAAGACCTTTGGCGTATTGCCAATAGATTTGAACGGATATTGACAGGATTCATCGCTGTTTTAATGGTGATAGTGACCATTGTGGTTTGCTGGCAGGTCTTCGATCGTTATGTGCTGCATAAGAGTCCATATTGGGCTGAAGAGTTCTCGGTGACAGCAATGATGTGGATGGGGCTACTAGGAGCTGCCAGCGCAGTATGGACTGGCGACCACATGAGACTCGAATTGCTCACCAAACACCTCCCTGCACGTTTTGGATTGATTTTGGAGATATTGATCGAGGGAGCAATAATTTATTTCTCTTATTTCTTATTCAAGCAAGGCATTGAACTTGCAAGCGCAATGTGGACGAGCCAATTATCTACCATTCGACTTTCTATTGGGATTACCTACCTCGTTATCCCGATTTCCGCTGGTATCATGATTCTTTTTGCTATTCTCAAGATTGTGAAGAAGGCAAGCGGAGCAAATGCAAAATCCGGCCAACAAGAAATCGAAAACGGAGGAGAAAATGCTCGCTGAAATTGTACTATTGGGATCCTTTGTAATCCTTATACTCCTTGGCGTACCGATTTCCTTTGGTCTGGGCATTTCATCCTTGCTTTCTGCCTTTGCTGCAGGTCTGCAGCCAGCTATCATAGCTCAGCGTGTCGCCGCAGGCATGCAATCGTTCCCTCTCCTCGCAATTCCACTGTTTATCCTGGCCGGAGCATTGATGGCTAACGGAGGGGTCGCTAAACGAATGGTGGATTTGGCCTATGTAATCGTAGGCCCCTTGCCTGGCGGTCTTGCCATTGTGAATTGTATCGAATCTATGTTCTTTGGTGGAGTTTCCGGTTCAGCGGTCGCTGATGTATCCTCTACAGGACCAATAATGATCCCCATGATGGTAGAAAAAGGCTATGATAAGGATTTTTCTGTGGCGCTCACGGTGGCCTCAGCGAGTCAAGGTATAATCATTCCGCCTTCTCATAATATGGTGATCTATGCAATGGTAGCAGGAGGAGTCTCTGTTGGGAAACTTTTTCTAGCTGGCTATATTCCAGGAATACTATTGGGCATTGCGCTGGCCATTGCGTGCTACTTTATTGCACTAAAGCGCAAGTATCCATGCGAAAAGCGCCCTCCATTCAAAGAGAGCTTACATATTGTGATCGATGGAATTCTCGCTCTCCTTTGCGCTGCCATCATTATTGTAGGCATTGTCGCAGGCATCTTTACTGCGACTGAAGCGTCGGCAGTAGCGGTCCTGTACGCAGCCTTCTTGGGCTTCTTTGTCTTCAGAGAGCTCAAAATAAAAGATCTGTGGCCAATTTTCATGGATTCGGTCAAAACAACTGCGGTGGTCTTTTTCCTTATAGGCTGTGCTTCTGCTTTTGGTTGGATGATGACCTATTTACAGATACCTCTTGCTGTCATGAATTTCTTCCTGAGTCTGACAAACAATCGCTTTCTCATACTTTTGCTTGTCAATGTCCTTCTCCTTTTGTTGGGCATGGTTATGGATGTCGCGCCACTTATCGTAATTGTCACGCCCGTATTGCTACCGGTTGTCAAGGCAGCAGGAATGAGCGAGATAACCTTTGGTATAGTGCTCATGCTCAATTTAGGAATCGGCCTCACGACACCGCCAGTAGGGGCAAGCCTTTTTACTGGATGTATGATAGGCAAGACAACCATCGAAAAGGTAAGCAAGGCAATGCTTCCACTCTGGCCTGCGATGCTCGTAGTCCTATTTCTTGTGACCTATGTTCCATGGTTTACAGAGTTTTTGCCCAATCTTTTTATGAAGTGAGTTGAACATAACAATACTGCTACGAACCTTGTGTATATTGCTTTAGCAATCTGCGAGGAGGGTTCTTCAGGCATAAGCATAGAAAGGCACATACTCAGCTTTTCTCTTAAGTGGAGTTGAGAAACTCCTAAGCCATAGCCTTCTTTCAAGAATCGACAATCCTATTCTGCTTAGAAATGCACGCTCTTTGAACTGTGATTCTCTAGCCTTGCAAATCGCATTTCTTTCAATACCAGCTACTTCAGCATGCGTCAGAATGATATGCTTAGCAATCCTGTAATGTTTTTCATAATTGTGCCAGCCTAAGTATACGACAAGGCGATTCAACATATTCGCGACATTCCTGGGAAAGCACACTGTTTCGCGGCGATGGTCAGCAAGATCCTTTCTAAGCTCTCTGTCGAGATAGTTTGAGGCAAAGAGAGGATTCTGGAAGGTACGTGGGACTTT
>MWDY01000170.1 GCA_002070755.1 Spirochaetes bacterium ADurb.Bin110
TCTATATCAATAAAATCAACATTAGCCCCGACCATAGTGACTGCTTCTGCTGTTGCAATAAATGTATGATCAGGCACCAAGACAGTATCTCCAGGTCCAATGCCGAGCGCTTTCAAAGCTATTATGAGAGAATCGGTCCCATTTGCAGTACCTACTGCATATTGAGATTCAGTCCAAGAAGCAAATTCTTTCTCAAAAAGATCAACTTCTTGGCCACCGATAAAGTCTGTGCTTCTTATGAGTTCTCCAATTTTATTCATATATTCTTCGTATAAGGGGCTTATTGCATCAAACAAATTCGAAAAGGGGATTCTATCCACGTTATGCCTCCATGGTCTTTTGACCAATTAAATCGAAGCTAAATCCAAGTTCATTTAGCTCATCTCTATCGAGCACATTTCTCGTATCAAAAATATATGGGCTTTTCATTGCGGATTTTATTCTCCTTAGGTCTAGCGATCGGTATTCATTCCATTCTGTAAGAATTAAAAGCGCATCTGCATCTTTAGAGGCTTCATATTCATTATTGCAATAAGATACTTTATCCCCATATTTCTCTTTGAAATTATGCATTGCTTGCGGATCATGAACCTTTACAATAGCTCCCAGCTTTAAAAGCTCATTCACTATATCAATCGCAGGAGACTCACGAATATCATCTGTCTCAGCCTTAAACGCAAGGCCAAGGATACCTATAGTTTTCCCAGAAATATTTGGCATCCTTTTTTTAAGCCTTTCAACTATTCGCATTTTTTGTTTCTTGTTTGCTTCGATGACCGCATCGATAATCGTGATAGGAACTCCAAATTTATGAGATATTGCCGATAATGCCTTTGTATCCTTAGGAAAGCAGCTTCCACCATATCCAGGACCTGCGTGAAGAAATTTAGGACCTATTCTGCCATCCATCCCCATTCCCTTTGCAATCGATATGATATCTGCACCAATTTCCTCTGCGAGGCACGCAAGCTGGTTAATATAGGCAATCTTAATTGCTAGAAAGCCATTGCTTGCATATTTAATGAGTTCTGCTGATTCCCAATCAGTCCATAAAAAAGGAACATTGATTCGATTCAGTGTTCTGTATACATCGCGCATTATTTCCTTAGCTTTTTCCGAGTCTGTGCCTATAACGACTCGATCAGGATGAAAGAAATCGTAAACAGCTTTGCCTTCTCTTAAAAATTCGGGGTTACTCACAACATCTATATCCAGATTCGCTTGTTTTATTTTTTCATTGACTTTCCTATTGTAGCCTACTGGTACAGTCGATTTGATTACCAATACTTTATAGCTGGCTGTTTCTCGGATAACATTGTTTAATGCATTTTCAACATATTGGATATCGACATTGCCATCGCCATTTTGATTCTCAGGAGTCCCTACTGCTATGAACACAACTTCTGAATTATCTAATGCTTCTTCAAGATTATTTGAAAATTTTAGCCTTTCAGAAGCAATATTTCGAACAAGTAATTCTTGTATTCCAGGCTCATAGATGATCATGTTTCCTTTCTGCAATTGCTGTAGCTTATTCTGATCTATATCGAAAGCTATAACGTAATTTCCGAAATCAGCTAACCCTATTGCTGTTGTCAAACCAACATAACCAACACCAATAACACAAATATTTTTTGCCATATCGCCTCCTTAACGAAATCTCTTAGCTGGATCACCTGCATAAATTCCAGGCTGGGTTATATCCCTAGTAACTACCGATCCAGCACCGATGAAAAAATTGCTGCAAATCTTGACAGGCAGTATTGTAGCGTTTGAGCCAATTGAAACATCATCGGGAATAATAGTTGCCTTCCATTTGTTTTGATCTCCATGTACTGGCTCTCCAGAAGAAAATAAATCATTGATAAACATAACACCATGCCCAATAAAACAATCTTTACCAATGGTGGCTAGTTCACATATAAAGCTATGTGATTGTATCTTTGTTCTTGCTCCTATAGTGACATTCTTTTGAATTTCAACAAAAGGACCTATAAAACAATAATCGGTTATGTTACAGCCATAAAGATTCTCTAGCTCTACAACAGTTAAGTATGTTCCAAAACTCATATTTTTAATGGGAACCTCTTTGATATTTAGTAAATCCCCATATAGAATTACCATCTTGTTCCTTTCATCTCAGACGTAGAGAACTCCACCGGCAGGGCTACTGGCTGGCCTGTCTTTTGGCTTTTGTAGATGGCGAGGATGATTTCAAGCGCTTTTTTGCCTGCTTCGCCGTTTACAAGCGGCTCGCGATCCTGTTCTACTGCATCGAGAAAATCGCCATAGAGCGCAGTGTGGCCAAAGCCATACACAGTGGGAGGGTCCTTTGCAGTAGGATCGAGCACTTTCTCTTCGGTATCGCCTACTGCTGTTGCATCAGCAAAACGCCAGGTTTCGATTTTATTGACCGCGAGCCCACCGATGACCACCGTACCGTGTTCGCCAAAAAGAGAGAGTGTCTCATTCAGGTTTTTGGGGAATACATCGGCGCTTCCTTCAATAACACCTACTGCGCCACTTGCAAACTCGACGATTGCTACACCGAAATCTTCAGCTTCGATCGGGCGTAAGAAGCGCCGTGTCGCTGCCTGTACACGCACTGCATCATCGCCCATCATCCACTGCAAAAGATCGATCCCATGCGTACACTGATTCATCAGTGTTCCGCCATCGAGCGCCCACGTACCGCGCCAAGGCGCCTGTGCATAATAGTCCGCATCCCTATTCCACCGTACC
>MWDY01000171.1 GCA_002070755.1 Spirochaetes bacterium ADurb.Bin110
TACATAGCGGCCATATCTTGTCCTGTTCAATACGAAAGAAAGAATCATCGCCAAGATAAAGAAAATCCATACAGGTAGAGGAATCCCTAAGATCACCGACATTCCCATTTCGCCATAGGAGGAGTTCACCGATCGAAATTCTCCTGCTTTTCCGATGTACAAGGTCAGCGACCTGAAGATAGCCATTGTTCCAAGCGTTACAATGAAAGGAGCAATTCTCCCTTTTGTTATTAGAAAGCCATTGAGAAAACCCGCACTTAGAGCAATGGCAAGCGAAACAATAAACGCCGACAGAATGCTCAAGAAAGTGCCAAGCCACATCGGTGAAAAACCAACAAGAGCATTGGTGATCATATTCAACATAAGAATAGCACCTGCTCCGGCCAGTGCGGTCATAGAGCCTACTGAAAGATCAATTCCTCCCGATATGATAACAAAAGTCATACCCAGCGCGATGATTCCTGTATAGGAGACCTGCCGCAGAATGTTGAGCAGGTTCTGAATTTCAAGAAATCTCGGATAGAGAATCGTCGAAATGATCATCAAGACGAGCAGTGCAATCAAAGGGCCTGATTTGCCTAAAGACGTCTTCTTGAAATTTGGAATTTTCATTCAATACCCTCCCTTGACGCCTGTCGCAAAATACATGATTTCTTCTTCGCTCAATTTATCCGATCTTAGCTCACCAACAATTTGACCGGCTCGCATGATTAGCACTCTATCGCACATCCCAATTATCTCTTCCAATTCAGAAGATATGAAAATGACCGATAGACCGCTAGCAGCTAATTCATGAATAAAGATATAAATATCCTGCTTTGCTTTTACATCGATTCCCCGCGTCGGTTCATCCACAATTATAATCTTGGGCTGTACATCTATACTTTTTGCCAAAGAAACTTTCTGCTGATTACCACCTGAGAGTTGCTCGAGCTTTGCCTGAAGCGATGGTGCTTTAATAGAAAATCGATCGATATAAAACTTTGCCTTATTCTCTTCTGCCTGTTGATCAATAAATGGCTTTGCGTAGTGCTTTAGCGATGCTAGGGTGATATTTTTTACAACGTCAAATGAAGTGATGATTCCAGCGCCTTGGCGGTCTTCCGAGAGATAGCTTAACCCTGCATCGACAGCATCCCAAGGGTTTTGTATAGACAACTTATTACCGTTCAGAATAATTGTGCCTGAGCGTGCACGCCTTAGACCCATAATTGTCTCAGTGAGCTCTGTTCTGCCTGCTCCAATGAGACCCGCAAAGCCCAATATCTCAGAAGCATGAAGATCGAAACTAATGTCGTAAAGAAGCTTATCTACACAAAGATTTCGTACCGAAAGCACCACATCGCCAGGCTGATTCTTCTTTTCGGGGAAAACATCCTTTAGCTCGCGCCCTACCATCCTACGCGCCATTTCGTCTATGGTTAGATTCACAGTATCTTCGAGGCAAATAAACTCTCCATCCCGAAGGACCATTACGCGATCACAGATATGCTTAACTTCCTTGAGCTTATGAGAAATATAGATGATAGTGACATCTCGTTGTTTGAGTCTTTCAATTAGCCCAAGTAGTATCTCTATCTCCTTGCTGGTAAGCATGGTGGTAGGTTCATCCATTATGAGAAGGCGAGAATCAAAAGCGATAGCTTTAGCTATCTCGACCATCTGTTTCTGCGCTACTGAAAGAGCTTGAATGTGTGCATATGGATCGATTGTGGAAACTTCCAAATCGGTAAGAAGCTGGCGCGTCCTATCGACCATTGCTTTGATATCCAAAATTCCATGTTTTCCTACAAGTTCTTCACCGAGGAATATGTTTTCATATACGCAGAGATCCGAAACAAGGCTGAATTCCTGGGGAATCAGGCTTATACCGATTCTTTTCGCATCGGCAGGGCTCCTCATATTGATGAGCTTGTTATCGAACCAGATCTTGCCAGATGTTGGTTGGTATAGTCCCGAAAGAACCTTAATGAAAGTAGATTTCCCTGCCCCATTCTCACCAATTATGCCAAAGACCTCCCCTGTACAGATTTCGATAGAGATATCGTTGAGGACCCGAACTGAGGAAAATTCCTTGGTTATGCCTTCGGTTCTTATAATTGTATACATTATTTTTTCATCGCCGCATCGAAGGCAATCGTCGAAGGTACAAAATCTACCTCTCGCACAAAATCAAGAGCTTCCTTTGCGCCGTATTCTCGATCCATACCAGAATCTTCCCATTCCACCGAGAGCGGCCCTTGATAACCAGCAGCATTGAGTTCACGAATAATATTCTCGAAATCCACGTCTCCATGGCCGAGGGAGCGGAAATTCCATCCGCGACACGTATCTCCGAAAGCCATATGAGAGCCAAGGATGCCCGCTTTGCCATCGAGTGTCACTGCGGCGTCTTTCATGTGCACATGGTAGATTCTGCTTGCGTAGTCGCGGATAAAAAGATGGGGCGTTATGCCCTGCCATATGAGATGTGAGGGATCGAAGTTGAACCCAAGAGTCGGCCGATTGCCGAATTCCTTGAGTAAGCGACCTGCGGTGTAGTAATCGAACGCTATCTCAGTCGGATGCACCTCGAGTGCAAACTTGACACCGCATCGATCGAACTCGTCGAGAATAGGTGTCCATAACTTTACTATCTGCTTAAAGCCTTCATCTATCATTTCGTCTGGAGTCTGTGGAAAGGAATACCAGAATTTCCAGATAGGGCTCCCCATAAAACCTGTTACTACTCCGCATCCCATATTCTTTGCAGCTTCAGCGGTATATTTCATCTCCTGTATAGCCCATTTGCGGATTTTTTCGGGCTGTCCCTTGTATTCCGCTGGCGCAAAACCGTCGAGACGAGAATCCCATAGGTCGCCCACACACTGCCCTGCAAGATGCGCGCCGAGCGCCCAGCAATTAAGTCCATTCTTCTCAAGGATTACTTTGCGCTCTTTGACATAGTTCGGGTCGGTTGCTGCCGCTTTGACATCCATATGATCGCCCCAACAAGCTATTTCAATACCATCATAGCCAAACGATTTGACTTTAGCGCAGAATTGGTCAAAGGGAAGATCTGCCCATTGGCCTGAAAAAATTGTCACTGGTCTTGCCATAGTCGTCCTCCTATAAAGCTATATTTTCTTTATCATATAAGCCCCTAAAGCACCTCACTAGAATGTCAGCCAAATCGCACCCTTTTGTGAGGATTCGACGCACTTACCGATAAAACGCACACCGATAGCGCCTTCTTCTGCGGTGGGGCAGTCTAGATCCTCCGCGGTGAGTGGTTGGCCTAATTTTTTCTTAATAAGCGCGGTAATAAAAGTCTTATAGAGATTTGCAAAGGCTTCGAAGTATCCTTCTGGATGGCCTGAAGGTACTCGCGAGTATGATTGCGGATGAGGATAGAAAAGATCTCGTCCGCGAGAGAGCAAGCGCGTAGGCTCACCAAGCTTAGATACGAAAAGGTAATTTGGATTCTCCTGCGACCATTGAATAGTACCCTTGGTTCCAAAGATTCGCACTTTAAGGCCATTGTCGTAGCCGATAGCGATCTGGCTAGCCCAATACAATCCCTTTGCACCACCTTCATACTCGATCATGATCGATGCATTGTCATCAAGCACTCGACCAGGGACAAATGTATCGAGCCGCGCACAGAGCGATTTAATTTTGAGACCAGTAATATAGGAGACGAGATTCTCAGCGTGGCTCCCGATATCTCCGACGCAATTCGATTTGCCCGAGAGCGTTGGGTTCGTCCTCCAGGAAGCTTGCTTGGAACCCTCTCGCTCAGTTGGAGTAGCGAGCCACTCCTGTGGGTATTCAGCATTGACAAAGCGTATGTCTCCGATATCCCCTCGGCGGACCATTTCTCGCGCTTGCTTGACCGCGGGATAACCAGTATAGGCATAGGTCACGCAAAATAAGAGATCTTTTTTGCGGGCAAGCTCCTGAAGCTCCCTCGCCTCTGATTCTTCAAAAGTTAAGGGCTTGTCGCATACAACATTGATTCCTGCATTAAGGAATGTTTTTGCAATAAGATAGTGCAATGCGTTTGGGGTAACGATGGATACAAAATCGATGCAATCGGGTCTGCTCACTTCTTTTTCTGCCATCTCAACATATGTCGCATAGAGCCTGTCGCGCGATAATCCTAGATTTAGACCCGTTTCACAAGTATTCTCGAAACTCTGCGAGAAGCTGCCTGCGACAAGCTCAGCAAGCCCATCCATTGCAATCGCCTTGCGATGCACATCGCCTATAAAGGCTCCTTTGCCGCCACCTACCATTCCATACCGCAACTTTTTCGAGGTATTTACCTCATTGCTACCTTCAATCATATAATACCTCCTCAATTCATTATCAATTGATGAAATTACTCCACTCCCAGCACATATTGCATGATTAGATTTTCGAGATATTCTTGCTTGCCGGATGTGCGACCGATTTTGTCGGCATTGGGAGCACTTGGCGCAGAGGCAAGCTGTGCAAGTTCTTCGAAACCAAGCTGGCCATCTTCGAAACGTTTGCCAATATCGCTGTCGAAGGACGAATAGCGCTGGCGGACAAATGCATCGAGCTTTCCATCCTCCATGATCCGATGCGCTGCGAGGAGGCCTGCGGCAAATGCGTCCATGCCGCCTATATGCGCTTCAAAAAGATCGGCTGGATCGACGGAGTTTCGCCTGATTTTGGCGTCGAAATTGAGGCCTCCTGTAACAAAGCCTCCTGCATGCAGGATTGCGAGCATGGCAAGCGTTGTATCGTAGACATTTATTGGGAACTGATCGGTGTCCCAGCCATTGCGCGGGTCGCCTCGGTTCGCATCTACCGAGCCAAATATGCCGAGCGAGGCCGCAGTCTCAAGCTCATGCTGGAAATCGTGACCCGCAAGCTCTGCGTGATTAGCCTCGATATTGACGCGGAAGTCCTTTTCGAGGCCATAGGCACGCAGGAATCCTGCAACAGTCTCCACATCGAAATCGTATTGGTGTTTTGTGGGTTCCATGGGTTTTGGCTCGATATAGAACATTCCCTTAAAGCCATGGGCGCGGCCATAGTCGCGAGCCATGGTCAGAAATCGAGCGAGGTGGTCTTTTTCACGTTTGAGATCAGTGTTGAGCAGGGTCATATAGCCTTCGCGGCCACCCCAGAACGTATAGCCCTGACCACCGAGCGCGATGGTGGCGTCAATCGCTGCCTTAACCTGGGCCGCAGCCTGAGCGATCACATCGAATTCTGGGTTGGTTGCAGCTCCATTCATATAGCGCGGATGCGTAAAGAGGTTGGCGGTACCCCACAAAAGCCGCACACCGGACGCTTCCTGGCGCTCCTTTGCGAGTTTCACCATGTGAGCTAGGTTTCTTTCGCTCTGGTTGGGATTCTCTCCTTCGGGCGCGAGGTCTCGATCGTGAAAGCAATAGAAGTCAGCTCCGATCTTAGTAAAGAATTCGAAGGCTGCATCTAACTTGTGCTCATGGGCTTCCATCGCTGTGCTAGCATTGCTTGTCCAAGGATGGATATGGGTAGCAGCCCCAAATGGATCGCTGCCATCCGCACCGAAACTATGCCAGTATGCGATAGCAAAGCGTAAATGTTCTCGCATGGTTTTGTCGCCAACTTTTCGCTCCGGGTCGTAATACTTGAAAGAAAGGGGATTGTCGCTCTTAGGACCTTCATATTGGATCTTTCCTATGCCAGGGAAGTATTCCTTCTGTCCAACAAAATATTCTGCCATTCGCTTTTCCTTTCTGGAATTGTTCTTCTCAATGCCATCTTATCTATATAGAGGAGTCAGCACTCCCAAATATTTCTCATATTCGGCATAGGCTGCTTCATACTTTATAACCTTAAGCTTTTCGGGCTCGATATTGGAGCCTCCATCGAAGCTCACATGCTCATCGACTATCGTTTCAATCTCCACAGGCTGAGAGCTCTGATTGCATTCGTAGCACCAGAGAGCCTGGAGAGCAGCACCTAGGGCTGCCGCCTCTTCTTCTCTTGGAACTTTCACTGGCAGGCCCGTCACATTTGACGCAATTTCGCGCCAAAGATCGCTTTTTGCTCCGCCCCCTGTAAGCCTTATCTCGCATGCCGGGAATCCAAGTCTTCTGAAAGACTCTAGGCCAATTCGCATTCCGAATATCGCAGCTTCCATCGATGCTCTGACGATATTTTCCTTTGAAAAATTAGTAGCGGTTCCTCCGAGGATGCCTGCCTTCCCCTGTGGCAAGTTTGGAATTCTTTCGCCATTGAAAAAGGGCAAGATTACAATACCTTCGGCTCCAATTGGCGCTATAGCCGCGCTATAATTCATGTCCTCTATGCTCATGCCAAACAGCAAACGGATCTGTTCGCTTGCCACTGTACAATTCATTGTGCAGAGAAGAGGAAGCCATCCACCAGTGGACGAACAAAAAGCCGCGAGCTTTCCTTCGGGATCGATGAGTGGGCTGCTCGAGTAGCCATAGAGGGTTCCACTTGTTCCAAGACTCATGGTAAGGCAACCATCGCGAACCGTGCCGGTACCGATAGCGCTCATCATATTGTCGCCGCCACCCGCGGAAACAAGCGTTGCTTCTGGTATTCCAAAACGATTCGCCGCCTGTGCGCAGACCCTCCCCGTTGGGGTAGAAGGCTCGATCAAGGTTGGCAAATAATCGACCAGATTCGGATCGATGAGATCACATATGCGATGTGACCATGTCCGCTTTCGCACATCTAAGAGAGCGGTTCCGGATGCATCTCCATATTCGGTAAGATAGCTGCCTGTCAAAAGGAGATTGATGTAGTCATGTGGCAAAAGAACATGTCTTAAGCGTTTATAATTCTCTGGTTCATGTTTTTTTAGCCAATAGATCTTTGGAGCGGTGTAGCCAGGCAACATTAGAAGCCCGGTCTCTGCCAATAACTCTTCTTCTCCTCCAACAAGAGCCGTTAGCTCCTCGCACTCTTCAGCCGTGGATGTATCATTCCAAAGCTTGATAGGTCTAATTGCCTTGCCATGCTCATCTATAGGTACGAATCCATGCTGTTGCCCCGAAACGCCAATTGCCACGATTGTCGCTCGCAGTTGGGGCGAAATCGACCCAAAGCAGGTGTAAAGCGCTTCTTCATACCAAGAAGCGAGCTGCTCTCTAGTCCCGTCATTCTTTGCGATTATAGAAAGAGGAGTTTGAGCTTTGGCGACTATTCGCCTGTTTTCAGGGTCGTAGAGGATTACCTTGCAGCTCTGTGTGCCAAGATCTATACCACACAAGCTCTTCATCGCCGCTGACTTCCTCTAGAGATGAAATCTGCTATACAAAAATTTACGTAAAGATCAAACTAACGTAAAAAACTATAGGGTCATTTCCCCAAAAATACAATGCATGATATTGACAAATTATATCCATTATTGACATTCTCTCTATAGGGAGATTGTATGGAGATTCGCGATGCTGTCTATGTATATAGGCTCATAAGTGGGGAGAGATTGGCATGGCACGGTAGGTATCATGCTCATCGAGCTGGAGAGTTCGAATTTCACTATTTCATGGAAGGGCAAGGCGCTCTGCTCATCAATCGTTCAAAATTCGTCATCGACGCCAATAGTATTTACTTTGTACAGCCTCGCGAATTTCATTCCATTCTTCCCGAAGCCGTCGAAAAACCTATCAGTTATTATGCAATTCTATTCGCTCCGCAAGCCGACAATTCGGCAGATAGAGAGATTGTAGCACTTATGGAGCATCTCTGGCACTCGAAGAATCGGGTTTTGCGTGCAGACGCAAAAGATCGATTCCTTCTAGAAGATCTATATAGGCTGTCTAAGTCCAACTCGGAGCGCTCTCGAAAAGCGGCTGAGCACGCGCTTGTCAGTATTCTATATCGCTGGTTTGATCAAATCGAAGCCTCGGCTGAAATTGTCGACTCCAAAAGATCAAAAAATGAACACGTCGAAAGAGCTCTTGCTCTTATGTCCAAGCATGTAAGGGATAAATTGAGCTCAGATGACCTTGCTGCTATGCTGGGCCTTTCCGAAGAATACTTCATACGACTTTTCAGGCAGCATTTGGGCATGTCTCCTTTTCAATATTTTACGAGGTTGAAAATAGAAGCCGCATCAGCTGTGCTCGTCGACAATCAGCTTACGGTCAGCGATGTCGCCACGCGCTTTGGATTCGAAAATCCATTTCATTTTACCAAGGTTTTTAAGAAATGTACGGGGCTTCCACCTCGAGAATATCGCAAGATTTTCTTCGAAGCAGGAAAACCTCCCGCTACTCCCGCTAGGCCCCCGCTGGCGCAACAAGCCTCGAATAGTTAAAAATATAGGCGCTAAAATACGGAGCTTCGAATGAACGAATTCAAAAAACTATTGCGTTTCGCGCGCCCATACCGAAAAATTGCGCTTTTTTCCTTTGTGTTGCTTGTCATAATGGTGACTTGCGACCTTGCGGTGCCAAGGCTCGTCGGCCATATCATCGATCAAGGGATTAGGCAGAAAGACTTAAATACTGTTATTTCCACATCGGCTATCATGCTAGGCATATCCGTATTGTCAGCCCTGGCCGCCGTGCTGAATAGCGTCTATTCAATTCGGGTCGGGGAGGGTATTGCCCGCGATTTGCGCGAATCAATTTTTATCAAAATACAGAATTTTTCATACGGAAACGTAGACCAGTTTTCGACCGCCAAGCTCATGGTTCGCCTTACAAGCGATACTGCAGCGGTCCAGCGCCTTTTTCAGATGTCACTTCGCCTTGGATCGAGAGCCCCGCTCTCGATGATCGGGAGCATTGCTCTCATGTTCGTGACCAGCAAGACATTGGCTCTTACTATGATGCCAATTTTCATTGTTGGAGCGATTGTTATCTTCTTTTTTAGCACAAAGATGGAGCCTTTCTTCAGGACTGTCCAACAACGCCTCGATCGCCTCAATACCGTGCTGCAGGAAAACATAGCAGGCGCTAGGCTTATCAAGGCCTTCGTGCGAGGAGAATACGAGACAGAACGCTTCGAAATAGCCAACGAAGACTTGGCCCGAGAGAATATCAGGGTTATGCAGATAATGGCATCGATGAGCCCTATTCTAACCATGCTGATAAATATCGGCATCATACTCGTTGTATGGCTTGGGGGTTTGCAGGCGATTCAGGGTGATCTTACACTGGGGCAGATCGTTGCATTTACAAATTACCTCATGGCAACCCTTCACCCGCTAATTTCCATGACTCAGCTTTCTAATAACTGGGCAAATGGTCTGGCATCATCAAAGCGAATCAATGAAGTGCTGGATGCCGAGCCAGAGGTTGCAGAGCTGCCCAACGCCTCTTCGCTTCCACAGACTATTCGTGGAGAGGTCGAATTCGATCACGTATACTTCCATTACAATGGAGATACAGCCCTTAAGGTGCTGGAAGATGTTTGTACAAGAGCCGAAGCAGGTAAGGTTACTGCTGTTCTAGGCGCGACAGGTTCGGGGAAATCCAGCCTTGTCAACCTGATCCCGCGCTTCTACGATGCACGCTCAGGAAAGGTCATTATCGATTCCATGGATGTTCGACTCCTAAAGATTTCATCGATTCTCGAACACATAGCCATAGTTCCTCAGGAGACTGTGCTCTTTTCGGGTACAGTCAGCGACAACATCCGATATGGAAAGCCTGATGCAACCGATGAAGATATCATTGCTTCCGCGATTGCAGCCCAAGCTCACGACTTCATCATGAATATGCCAGAACATTATGAGACACATATCGAAGAACGCGGAGCGAATCTTTCCGGCGGACAAAAACAGCGTATCGCGATAGCTCGTGCCCTTATCACCAAGCCTTCGATTCTCATTCTCGACGACGCAACAAGCGCCATAGACGTGGAAACAGAAACAAGAATTCATGCGGCCATAGCAAAAGCTACCAAGGGAATAACCCTCATAATGGTGGCTCAACGTATCAGCACAGTGCTTAATGCAGACAAGATAATCGTGCTCGATGAAGGAAAGGTTGTCGCAGAAGGCACGCACAGAGAGCTCCTAAGGAAAAGCCTAATATACAAGGAAATATACGATTCCCAGTTGGGTACGGGGGTGCGCCATGGCCTATGAGACAAGCCCTTCGATTCAGGATGTGCGCACCAGCTTCCAAAGGCGTGCGGGCAGGCCCACAAAATATGAAAGAGCTTCTGATCCTCGCAAGGCGATGAAAAGGCTCTTCGGATATCTAATGCCATTCAGACAGGCACTGATTTTGATTGTGTCCATTGTGCTTCTGCAATCGCTCCTTGGATTGGTAGGTCCTTATTTGCTCGGTAGCGCAATAGACCAAAGTATCGGAGGCAAAGACATAAATAGCTTAGCTCGCAATGCTGTTCTTATGCTCATTGCTTATTTTCTTAGCAATACCTTTAATCTGATCGCAAATAGGAAAATGGCGACCATATCCCAGGATGCTCTCAAGAACTTGCGCCGCGATCTATTCGCGCATATCCAATCGCTTCCTATGCGCTTCTTCGATACTAATTCCGCTGGTGGGCTCATGAGCAGACTTACGAACGACATCGACGCTATCAATCAAGCTGTATCACAGAACATCATCTCACTTGTTGCAGGTGTCATTACGATGTCTGGTATTCTAGTGAGCATGTTCGTTCTAAACCATTGGCTTGCCCTAGCCAGCCTCATTGTTATCCCAATAATGTATTGGTTCAGCAATTTTGTAGCAAAATACACTCGCAAGGGATTTAGGGAATTGCAAAAAGAGCTGGGCGATCTCAATGCCGTGGCTGAGGAGACCATCTCTGGCTTTAAGGTGATCAAAGCCTTCCGCCGCAATGATTCAGCAATCGAAACCTTCAGAAGGAAAAATGAATCGGTATATAAGGCGGCTGTCTATGCAAATTCCTATGCATTGCTTCTTATGCCTCTTACGGGAGTAATCGGCAGTTTCTTTGTCATAGTGCTGGCTAGTCTTGGCGGCTGGCTAGCTCTTAGAGATCTTGTCAGCATTGGCATGATCGCCACATTTATAAACTACGCACAGAATTTCACTCAGCCTTTGAGGCAGATATCGAATCTATACAACTCGATCCAGGCAGCATTAGCCGGAGCAGAGCGAGTCTTCGAGATAGTCGATATGGAACCAGAAACAACTAAGGCACCAAGACTAGACGAAGCGAAAACAAACCCCGAAACTGCAATAAGAGCCAGCGAAGATTCTATGCCTGATACTCCCAAAGCTCCTACGGTCTTCAGCCTTGAACAATTTCAGGGCAATGTTAGCTTCAAGAATGTAGTATTCAGCTATATCCCTGGTAAGCCCGTAATCAAGAATTTCAATGTAGATATTCCTGCTGGGCTTACGGTAGCGTTAGTGGGACCTACGGGAGCCGGTAAGACTACGATTACTAACCTTCTCACCCGCTTCTACGAGATCGATGAAGGACAGATTTTATTCGATGGTGTGGATATCCGCACTATTCCCAAAGAAGCAGTCCGGCGCGCCATAGGTCTTGTTTTGCAAGATACCTTTCTCTTTGCGGATTCCGTGCTGGAGAACATTCGCTTTGGTCGGCTGGATGCAACCGATGAGGAATGTATCCAAGCCGCCAAGATGGCGGAAGTCGATCACTTTATACGACAGCTTCCCGAGGGCTATCAAACAAATCTCTCGGAGCGCGCAAGCAATTTGAGCCAGGGTCAGCGCCAACTTTTATCCATTGCGCGGGCGATCCTTGCAGATCCGACAATACTAATCTTGGACGAAGCCACAAGCAGTGTCGACACGCGCACAGAACTTCGCATCCAAAGAGCTCTTTTACGCCTCATGCAGGGAAGGACGAGCATCGTAATTGCCCATAGGCTTAGCACCATTCGCGATGCCGACAAGATCATCGTAATCGATAATGGCGAAATCGTAGAAATAGGAGATCATCAAGAGCTTCTTGCAAAGCGAGGCTTTTATCATAATCTTTACATGAGTCAATTCAAAGGAAATGAAATATAATCGAAGACAGATTATTCAGTTCTATTCGAGCATCTATAAAAACATGGGAGGAAAAACATGAATCGAAAGGATGTACCGCTAAGAGATTTTCACTACGATATAGCTCAGCTTAGAGATCATTGGTTTGCGCTCTTTGCTGGTGATTTTTATGAAGGAGTTTTCAATGCGATGACCATTTCCTGGGGCAGTTATGGGCATGTATGGGATAAGATGGTATTTCAGGTTATGGTACGTCCCTCAAGGTATACCTATGAATTCATGAATCGATACGATAGCTTTACTCTCAATGCCTTTGCTCCGAAATATAGAAAAGCTCTCTCGGTTCTCGGTTCGAATTCAGGTCGAAATCTAGATAAGATAGCGCTGGCTGGCCTTACTCCTATGGCTTCGCGCAAGGTTGCCGCCCCAAGCTTTGAAGAGGCTCGGCTTGTAATCGAATGCCGAAAAATATTTTGGCAGGACCTCGATAGCTCGAATTTCCTCGATAGCTCGATAGAAGAGCACTACCTCAGCAAGGATTACCATCGAATCTATCTAGGCGAGATTGTCAATGTAAGTCAGGAAGAAATCAAACCATGAAGCATGTCGCTCCATATATTCTATATCTATTGCCGCATACTTGATTTTCTTTTCGGAAATAGGTATTTTCTCAAGGGAAAATCCTATATCAACGATATGAATTTTATCATAAGTACAATGCAACTCAGCCAAAAATGCAGGATGGCAAAATCATGAATCTTCTCGAAATCAAGAATATTACACTTCTCAAAGAGGGCAGACCCATTTTGAACAATCTCAGCATGGAGATCTGGAATGGACATGTCCATGCGATTATTGGTCCTAATGGAGCAGGCAAGTCTACTCTAGCAAATACCATAATGGGACTATCGGGCTATCGCGATTTCGAAGGCGATATTCTTTTCAATGGTGAGTCCATCAAAGATTTTTCCGTAGATGAGCGGGCGCGAAAAGGGATTACTTTGCTTTTCCAGGAGCCCGCGCGCTTCGAAGGCCTTTCTGTAAGCCTGTTCATACTTGCGGGAGCCAAAGAGAAATCCCAAGAAATCGTCGAGGAAGCACTTCGCAAGGTAGGGCTCATACCAGAAAACTACGCAAAACGTGCAGTAGATAAGACGCTCTCGGGAGGGGAACGAAAGCGTATCGAGCTTGCTTCGATCTATGCGATGAAGCCTCGCCTTGTACTTATGGACGAGCCCGATTCAGGTGTGGATATAGATTCGGTAAAATATATCTTCGGAATTATCAAGGACCTCAAGCAAACTGGTTCCACTGTAATACTCATCACCCATAGCCCTGAAGTCCTAAAGCGCGCAGATCATGCATTTCTCATCTGTGCTGGAACTCTTGTCGACAAGGGCGAAGTATCGCGAATGTTCGACTACTTCAGTGGAAAGTGTATCCCCTGCCCTCACAAAGGTCAGCCTGACACAGACAGACTAGTCTCTACATTTGCTGTGAATTGAGAGGATAACCATGGCTGAACAATCATTCATCGATAAAGACCTTCTTATCGCAGAGCTCTTGGCATCGATCAATCAACATAAATTCGCCCCGGATGTCGCACATATAGAAATCCATGGCAATGAGGTCTTAAATCGAAATCTCGTCGATGGCCTTATCGTAGAATCTCAATCCTTGGAGGATGGGGTAAGCGTTAGAATTCGAGTCAAGCAAGGTGTTACGATAAAGAATCCAGTGCACTTTTGTTTCGGTCTTATTCCTGAAAATGGAGTGCAGCGAATCATCATCAATACCTTAATCGAAGAAGACGCCCACGCCCAATTCATAGCAAACTGCACTTTTCCAAATGCGATCAATATTCAACATCTCATGAATGCAGAGATCGAGCTCGAAAAGGTCGCTTCTCTATCTTACTTCGAGCGGCATGTCCATGGGCCGAACGGTGGTGTCAGAATCGTGCCGGTTACAAAAGTCAGGCTAGGCGAAGGGGCGCGATTTTCCACTGAGTTTGAGCTCATTAAAGGAGCGGCCGGTATCATCGAACTCGATTATGCAGCAGAGGTGGGAAAAGATGCCACGGTGGACATGAAGACCCGTATCTTCGGTCGACTCGAAGATAGTATCCACATCAGGGAATCCGCCAATCTTCTTGGCGAATCCTCGACAGGTGTACTGACAAGTCATATCGCCATCAAAGATAAAGCTTCTGCGATCATCGAAAACGAAATCGTCGCCAATGCCCCTTATGCACGAGGCCATGTCGATTGCAAGGAAATAGTCCAAAACGAAGCTCGAGCCCGTGCTATTCCGGTAGTTCAAGTGAACAACCATCTTGCCCATGTCACACATGAAGCGGCGATTGGCTCGGTCGACTCAAAACAGCTCGAGACTCTGCTAAGCCGTGGGCTCACCGAAGACCAGGCTACTGATTTGATCATAGAAGGGCTATTGAGCTAATTTCCGGCTCGAAGCAATAATTATACGGCCATGCGAAGCGAATCCTAAAATACAATAGGGCTACATTGCTGCGCTCTACCCTGCCTTTCTTTTCCTTCTCTCTTCCTGAACCTCGTAAGCTCGTTTACAGGCTTGATAATGCTCTTCTCCGTCCAGCATAAGCTCGGGCTCGGGTTCTTTCTTACAGGCTTCGATGGCATAGGGGCAGCGCGTATGGAAGCGGCAGCCGCTTGGAATGTCGGCGGGGCTCGGAATCTCTCCATAAATTGGCAGCTCTTTGATAATTTTGACCTTGCCTGATTCTGGTTCTGGGACAGCCTCAATGAGAGCTTGAGTATAGGGATGCAGGGGGTTATCGATGATATCATCGGCGCGGCCAATTTCCACTATGCGACCTAAGTACATTACCGCGATGCGATCGGTAAAATAGCGCGCTGTCGAAAGGTCGTGCGTTATATAGAGATAAGTCAGGCCAAGTTTTTTCTGTACCTCCTTCATCATGTGAAGGATCTCGGCGCGCGTGGAAAGGTCTATCATGGAGACTGGCTCATCTGCGACTAGCATCATTGGGTTCAAAATGAGCGTGCGTGCCGTTGCGACTCGCTGACGCTGACCGCCAGAAAGCATGTGCGGCCATCGACCCATGAAATCATCGGGCGGTATGAGCTTGACCTCTTCGAGAGCTTTGACGATCATGGTATTGCGCTCTTCGACGGTCGCCTTGATCTTATGGATGATGAGAGGCTCCTCCAGCACATCCCTGATTTTGAAGCGCGGATTCATCGAAGCGTAGGGGTCCTGAAAGATCATCTGAACTTTTCGACGGTAATCTTTGAGCTTTTCTTTGTCGAGGTTCGTCACATCTTCGCCGTTAAAAATTATCTGTCCTGAAGTTGGCTCGAGAAGTTTCATAGCCAACTTCCCCGTCGTAGTCTTTCCAGAACCCGATTCGCCTATTAATCCAAATATCTCGCCGCGCTTTATATCAAAAGAAACATCATCGACTGCCTTGATTTTCTTCTTCTGCCCACCACCTATGATCGACTCGGCAAAACCCTGATGTGGTTCGAAATATTTCTTGAGTTTTTTTACACTCAGTATTACATCTGCCATGTATTTTCTCCTATCTGGCTTTCCGATTTCTCAATGAAAGAGCCAACATGCAGCTTTGTGGTCTGACTCAATTTCTATCAGGGGTGGCTCTTCCTCGAAACAACGATCGAAAGCCTTATTGCAGCGAGGACTGAAACGGCAGCCCTTTGGCGGCGCAATGAGATCGGGCGGCGTACCAGGAATAAAATGGAGCTCCTCTACTTTTTTAAAAAGCCGCGGTGTTGCGGCCAAAAGGCGCTGGGTATAGGGATGAGCTGGTCCCTGGGCTCCATAGATTTGATCATTGGTCCCCAGCTCGACAATCTTGCCCGCGTACATAACGCAGATTCGATCCGATATCTCTGCTTCGAGCGCCAGATCGTGCGTGATAAATAGAAATGAAAGGTTGAACTGTTTCTTAAGCTTCTTTAACAGATTGATAATCTGCGCCTGAACAATGACATCGAGCGCGGTTGTGGGCTCATCGAGTATGACAATCTGGGGTTTGAGAAAGAGAGCGGTAGCGATGACTGCACGCTGCTTCATGCCGCCGGAAAGCTCATGCGGATAGCGCTGCAATATTTCGGGAGGTAAGCCAACATACCCTAGATATTCCCTCATTAACTCTTCGGCATCGGAGCGAGGCATATCCTGATGCTCGACCAGAGTCTCCATCATCTGGTGGCCTATGGTGTATACAGGCGTGAGACAATTCATAGCTCCCTGGAAGACCATCGATATCTTCTGCCAACGGATGTCCTTACGCACTTCCTTCTCAGGAAGCGGGATCACGTCAACTCCATCCACGAATATCTTACCTTCCACATAACGACCAGGGGGAGTCGGCATTCGCAATATCGAAGTGCCAAGGCTAGTCTTGCCACAGCCCGACTCGCCTACAAGCCCCATGCTTTCGCCTGGAAAGAGTTCTAGATCGATCCCATCGATGGCGCGCACAGCGCCTTTCGAAGTAAAGTAATACATCTGAAGATTTTCAATTTTCAGCAAGCTGTTCATCGAGGTTACCTTGTCTTTAGTTTTGGATGGAGTATTTTATCCATCGAGAAGCCTAGAAATGCAAAGGTCATTCCCATGATAGCGATTAGAAGTCCCGGCGGCAGGACCCACCACCAGATACCTTTGAGGATTGCTGCTCCCTGCATTGCATCGTGCAGAATCTGACCCCAGGTGACAATAGTTGCGTCTCCGAGGCCCAAAAGGCTAACAGAAGATTCATAGACTATTGCACTTGGCACAGACAAGGCCATGGATGCAAAGCTGTATGGAATCAAGATTGGTACCATATGCTTGAATATGATCCTCGAATGCTTGGCACCAAGCGCCTTGGCAGCCTCGATATATGTCTCCTCCTTGATCTGAAGAGCCATGGATCTAACTGTCATCACGGAGCCAGTCCAGAAAAAAAGCACCATCGCAGTAATCAACATATATATGCTAGGTTTGAAAATAGCTGATACCACGATGAGCACTGGCAGAATCGGTATCGAATTCACAATCTGATATATGAATTGCATTGCCGAATCTACGGCACCTCCAAAGTAAGCCGAGATGATACCATACATGACTCCAATCAATACCGAGATCGCAGAGGTCAAAAGCCCAATTATCAGAGCCCATTTGAGACCCGCTACAAGACCGGAGAAGATGTCGCGCTTTGAATCGTCAGTTCCCAATAAGCCAGAAACTGATCCTGTTACGACAGTATAAGGATCCTCGACCTCAGAATATCCAGGAACAAGTAACAATGCTCGCACAATGAACTTATAAGTCCCTTTGAGAGGCTTGAATTCGGTGGCCATGCCTTCTCTCGTCTGATTGAACAATATATTGCAGGTCTTGAAACTCTTGCTGGAATATGCTTCGAGAGCTTCTTCGCTTTCATGGCTTTTAATAAATGTAAACACCGATTCTCGGCCATCATTGTCCAATGAGATTCGTATATCCTGACCGCTCAGACCTTGCTCGAAACGCTGCGCAAGCTCTATGGTCTGGCCATCGGGCCGTTCTACCGCAACCTGAATTGGGAGATCCCCATGTCCTATCATGTGGAATATGACATCGAGGGGAGCTTTATCTGCGCTATAGTCATAATCGAAGGTGTAGGTGGCAAGTTTGATACCTCCATCCATCTCGATTACTTCATCCTCGGGATTCTCGAGATGGACGGTGACTGCGGCTTTCTGCTTTGAGAAAAAATTGGTCCATGCAGGAGGCGCACCTGATGAGTTATCCTGCCAGTAGTCTATACTCCGCCACTTAGTATTAGCCTCTTTCCAGGGGAGAATAAGAGGCTCGAAGATAACGATGAGTATCGAAATAACCAAAATCGCTAACCCAACAAGGCCAGAGCGTTCCTTCTTGAATTCGGACCAAAACTCCGAGAATCTATACTTAACATCTGCAAACTTCATGCCTTGCCTCCCACCTTGATGCGCGGATCCATAAACCCATAGGTGAGATCCAGCAAGATAAGCCCGATTTGGTATAAGCCCACGGTGATGGCTAAGTCTCCCATGAGAACGGGAATGTCGTTCTGCTGTACCGCAATCCAGTATAGATTCCCCAACCCTGGCCAGGAAAAGATGCCTTCGAAGATGATTGCTCCTCCAATAGAGGCAAGCAAAGACAACACTGACATTGTGATTAGAGGAGGCGCAGCGGTACGCAGAGTGTGCCCGAAGAGCACTTTATTCTCAGGGATACCTCGAGCACGAGCTGCCATAATGTAATCCTCCTGAAGAATGCTCAGCACAATATTCCTAACCACAAATGCTATCCCCCAGAACCCAATGAGGAGCAATGTCAAAAGCGGCAGAGTCATGTGCCACAGAAAATCTATATAATACATGATCCCTTGAGGGGGTGGCACAGTGTGCATGCCCCCCGAAGGAAATATCTTCAGTTGATAGACGAAGAACATTATAAGAATCATCGCTAGCCAAAATGTCGGCATGCCATAGACAATCATGGTGATGAGGCTTGTGCTTCTATCGAGCGAACTGCCAGGTTTCTGAGCTTTCTTAAGCCCGAGAATAATGCCAACCACGATTTCGATGGCCATAGACACTGTAAAAAGTATTAACGAACGAGGAATCGCTTCGCCGACAATGGACAACACTTCTCTGTCGCCACGAGAGGATTTTATGATAGTCGACTTTCCAAAATTGAAAGTAATAGTGTTCCAAGTGCGAAAAAGGATTCTCTCCATGAGCGGCCGATCCAGCCTATAGAGCCTAATTAGCTCCTGGCGTCGCTGCTCTTGAAAACGCTGGAGAGCAGACGGCTGCATGTTTTTGAGGCGCATGGTCTCTGCTCGCACTTGCTCTTCGATGCTTGAACGCATTGTCTGTTCATTTACTGTGTTGAAAAGGACAGACATGATAAAAATGATTATAACATAAGTAAAAATGCCTTTTAGCACTCGCTTGACGGCAAACCACTTATACATAAAACCACCTGTTTCTTTGTGATTCCTTGAGAGAATTGCACTTCGATTATTACATTAAAAGAGCATTTTATAAAAGAAGAGGGCGCCGCCTCTTGGAGACAGCGCCTCTCCTCTGATTAAAATCAGAAGACTACAAGCGAAGTAGCCTGGACTGCTGGTGCTTCTGTACCGAAAACAGACTGCACTACTAAGGTGTAGGAGCCTGATTTAAGAGCACCCAGATCTTTAGCAGGAATCACAGCCTGGAAGGTACCTGCTTTGACATACTTAGCGGTGTACAGCGTCTCGGTATTATCATCCTTTATCAAGGAAACCGTTACCTTTGCCTTGTTATCAGCTGCTTTGGCGGTATCATCTGGATAGGTCACCGCGGAAACTTGGATGTCGATCTTCGCATCGGCATTGCGCGCAGCAGTTGGTGGTACCTTCACATCATCGATGCGCGTAATGGTCGTGCGGAATAGCTTCGGGAAATAATCCGCTTTGTACGGATAATCCCTGAAAGCTGAAAGCTCGACGTAGTTAGTATTGAAATCGACCTTGCTCAAGAAGAATGGACCATTGGAGATGTAAGCATTGCCATAGGTATCGATGAATTTTATGGCTGCATTATAGCGAGCAACAGCCTGCTCCGGGGTAATCCACTGCTTGATGCAATCGGGAACATACTTGGCAGCGACGAAGTCCTGCAGTTTTGCCTTGATATCCGCGACACACTTCGTGTTTATGACATCGACTTCCGTCATTGAAGGATCATTCGAGAAAGAATATTGTGTTCCAGACTTTGCGCCCTCTGCGACAATCTTGGCCAATGCTTCGTAGATCTCCCATGAGACCAGGGTTTGGCGTCCGGGGTTACCTGCCTTGGGGCTTACCGCACCGGTTGCTGCTACACGGTCTAGATCCATCGGCCAGTTGAAATCGAAATAGGTCGTAAAGCTGCCATCCTTATTGAGCACAGTACCTTTGGAAACCGGCAAATAGGCCTGATATTGTGAAGCATAAGCTGCATCGTAGTATTTATCGTCCTCGCTATCCTTGTTAGCCCACTCGTAGGTAAAGGCAGTCGCATACATAATATCAGCGACTGTTATGGGCTGCCCACTATGCCATTTGCCATAGATGTACTGCTGGTTTGCAAGCTTGCTGTAGGATTTCAGATCGTTGTTCTTTACATAGTCATATGTTCCTTCGCCTGTTACATCCTTATATTCGACCCCACTCTCCCACTTCTTTGTCTTGGAATTGAAGATTACTGCGGCTTTATCGACAGGAATCAGGCCAACAGGGGGCTCGCCTTCCTTGCCTGCAGCAATTTTGGTCTCAACATTCTTGAGATCGTATTTTACGCGAAGAGGTGTATCTTTGGCTGCATTAGGAGACTCAAAGGTCGAGGGATCGGTACAAGCTTCGATGATGGCCGCGGAGTAGACATCCGAGAAACCATCGACACCTACTGTGTCCCATGAGCTCATGAAGAGCGCACCACGAGCCGAGTACTGCGTGATCTTTAGAATCTTTTCGCCTTTTTCGTTGGGTTTTACATCCGCAGATCGCACTGACCAATTGTTGAGGCCATCGCCTAGGCCATACAGCATGCGCGAATTGAATCGAGCTTTATTGGCCACATAGTATTGGACTTGACTGCATACATAGATGCGAACCGCTTCCTTCAAGGCCATTTCCTGTACCTTGATGTTATCTTTCCAATACTCATCGGCAGTAAGGAACCATCCATTTATATTCTTCTGAGCAATGCGATCGATCTCCTTATTCTCGTAGTTCCAAAAGCCTTCGGTCATTCCGCCCGGCATATAGCCATAGTAGGGTGAATACATCTGGCTAATAGTAACATCCCACCATGCACGGGTAGCTCCAGCTCCCCAACCCTCGGTATACATCGACCATTCCCAACCTGCGGGGTCGCTACTATAGGCAAGATTACTAGCTTTGGAGCGGTCATATTCGAGGCGCTCTACCTTGATTCCAGCTTTCTCGATTTGGTCAGCAATATATCGACCTTCGAGA
>MWDY01000172.1 GCA_002070755.1 Spirochaetes bacterium ADurb.Bin110
CTCTCCGGAGAGCATGGCCTCGAAGCCTTTCTCGAAGTCGTCGAAGGAGAATCTATGGGTTATTACAGGGCTTATGTCCAGCCCAGATAGCAGCATGGTCTGCATTTTGTACCAAGTCTCAAAGATTTCGCGGCCATATACTCCTTTTATGAAAAGCCCCTTGAAGATGACCCTCGACCATTCGACGCCAGCTCCATCCGGCAGAAGGCCAAGCAGAGCCATGCGTCCGCCATTGTACATGTTTTCGATCATCTGTTCGAGAGCCTTGGGGCTTCCTGACATTTCCATGCCAACGTCGAAGCCACCAACCATTCCAAGTTTTTTTTGTACTTCTTTTAGATTTTCCTTATCGACATTTACGGTACATGTTGCGCCCAGTTTTTTTGCTAGCTCGAGCCGCCATGGATTCACATCGGTCACCACTACATTCCTAGCTCCCACATGGCGCGCTATGGCCGCAGCCATGCAGCCAATAGGCCCTGCTCCAGTGATCAGGACATCTTCGCCTGTCATATCGAAAGAGAGCGCCGTATGGGTAGCGTTCCCAAAAGGATCAAAAATGGCCGCAATATCATCGGGGATAGCTTCATGCACACGCCATGCGTTCTGCGCAGGGACAGCCAGATATTCCGCGAAACAACCATCTCGATTTACGCCAATTCCAATAGTATTGGGGCAGAGATGATGTTTGCCAGCGCGACATGCACGACAAGTACCACACCATATATGGCCTTCTGCAGAAACGCGCTCTCCGATTCTATAGTCTTGTACCGATCGACCCTTATCGACAATCTCGCCAACAAATTCATGACCTACAATTTGACCGATATGGATTGTATGCTGCGCCCAGGTGTTCCATTTCCATATATGCACATCGGTGCCACATATTGCCGTTTTTCTGACTTTTATCAACAGATAATTATCTCCAATATGGGGTATAGGGACTTCTTCCATCCAGAGTCCTGGTTCGGCGTTCCTTTTGACAAGCGCTTTCATATTGCTCCTTTTTTGACTTTGCGCATTTGTTTCCCATAATTTTCGATGCATGAATTATTTTCGATCCATAAATTCTACTCCTCTATGGGAATGCAGGCGCGTAGATCAAATCACATTTCAAGTATACTACCAAATATTGAAATGAGAAATGCAATAATCGAAATCATCTCTCGGTAAATCGGGTCCTTGTTTTTCTATGATTTTTCGTATTTGCAATTTTTCTATTTTTTAAATTTGGAACTATGCGGCGCTTAAAGAAAGAGAGAAGTCGTCCAAAATCCTATAATAGGAAAAAGAGAGCAGCTCCTCCTACCGCAACCGCTGCGCCGACTATCTCCAGAGAATGGACCTTTTGCTTGAGTATCAACACCGATGGCACAATGATAACTACAGGAGTAAGAGCCATCAGGGTGCTTGTTGCCCCCACTTGCGTATGTTGCATGGAGAAGAGCGATAGAGCTACGCCCAAGAATGGACCGAAAATGGAACCCTTGAATGTTGAGCGAAAGGCCTCTTTTATTTTGGGCATCTCAATGAAGACAAATCTTCCCTGTCCGATAAGCAACGCATTTATCGCAAAACCGAAAATCGCTACGAATGCTCGAATCTGCGTGCCGGAGATTGGACTATAGTCGCCCAGACCAGCTTTGCTGAGCACCATCCCTCCTGCCTGAAAAATGGAGGAAAGGAAGCCATAGAGAAGTCCCTTTGAAGAGAGCTTCTCTTTATTGTATTTTTTATTCTGGCGAGAGCGAGTGGTGACAACAATTAGAATGCCAGCAACAGTCACTGCCATTCCAATGAGTCGATATGCTTGCATCCGCTCGCCTATAAAGATAAAGGCAAAGAGAGCAGTAAAAATAGGCGTAAGCGATTGAAAGATGACAGTGATTCTTGAACCTATCAATATATATGCATTGAAAAGAAAAAAGTCGGAAATTACGAAGCCAACGAGCCCCGACAAGCCTAGCAGTATCCATGTCCTAATTGGGGCATCATAAGGGAAAGGCGCCGCCCGTTCGACCATCCCGGATATTCCGAGAAACAAAAAGGCGAAAACCACTTTCCAAAAATTGACAGCCAATGCGCCGACTTTCTTGGAGGCGGTCTCGAAGAAAATCGCCGAAAAAGCCCAGCAAACCGCGGTTCCAAATGCGGCAAGAAGCGCAAATCTCTCCATCACTTCGCATTCTAGCCAAAGGATTCCTTTTATAAAAGGGGATCCAGAGGATCTAATATTTACAATGCTATACAAATCAGAAAATATGGCATTCTATGAATTTCGTTTGACCCGAGGCCTAACTTGGGTTATGCTTTTTTATAGGGAGGTGTAATATGGCAGTGATAGCAATTTCTCGCGAGCTGGCTTCTTACGGCGAAGAGACGGCTCAAGAGCTTTCAAAGCTAAATGGATATAAGATCGTAGACAGGGAGCATATCGAAGCTGCTCTTTCGGCTATGGGAATCGATGTGGAGAAGCAAGCTCGGTACGACGAGAAAAATCCTGGTTTTTGGGCTTCGCTTTCTCAGCAGAGGGATGAGTATCTGCATTTTCTCACCCAAACCGTTTATGAAACAGCGCTAGAAAATAATTGTATTTTTATTGGGCGAGGAGCTCATATAATTCTACGCGGTATTCCGAATTTGATAAGCATCCGAATTGGCGCTTCCAAGACAGTGAGAATTGAGAGAGTGCGCAAAGCACAAAATATAGATTCGCGCCATGCACTTCAGATAATCGAGAGCAGCGACCATGATCGAGCCGGCTTCCATAAGTACTTTTTTTCCGTAGACTGGTACAATCCTTCGGAATATGACATGACTTTGACAACCGATCGCTTCGATCCAATCCACGCTGCCTCGGCGATCGATGCCTTTAGAATATCCTTCATAACCGAAGATAGAGAAAAAGAAGCTCAGGCAAAGCTGAAAGATCTATTGCTTGGAGCAAAGATAGTGACAGAGATCACCTACAATCGCAAAATCCCCATTCATTTCCTTGAAGCAGCGGTGGACCGCGGTGTTGTGGTGCTCCATGGAGTATCGAATAGCCGTGCTACTGTGGAGAGCGCTGTTGCAGCAGCTAATCTCGTACCGGGCGTCAAACAGATCGAGAGCGCTATTCAGCTCGTCCAGGAATTTACTGTTATTCCATGATCGATAGGCAATAATGAATAGAGCCTGATATCCTATATCCAATATTTCATGAGGATGGTGCGTGAAGTATCTGACATCATTTCATGCAATTCTAGAGACTCTTAAAGCCGAGAATTCACGGTACAGGCTCTATGTGACGGAAAATGCCCAACAGCGAGGTCCTCGGGTACGAGAGATTCTCGATGAAGCTCTATCGCGGAACATTTCGATTCAATATGTGCCTGAATCAAGGCTTGAGGAGATGTCGAAAGATCAACGTGGAGTCATTCTTGCGCTCGATGAAGTTCTTAAGGGGAAGCCTTCCTTAAAAGCTCTATGTGATCGAGTCTCTGAGCCAGAGCCGAGCCTTATCTTGGTCCTCGACCATATCGAAGACCCTCAAAATCTGGGGGCTATCCTGAGATCCGCCGATGCCTTCAATGTAGATGCCGTCATCATGCCGGAGCGACGTGCTTCTCCGATCTCCAATGCCGTGGCCAGGGCATCGGCGGGTGCCATCGCATGGGTTCCCATTTTGCGCGTGAGCAATCTCAGATCGGCTGTCGATACTCTCAAGAAAGCAGGCTATTGGGTGTATGCCGCAGATATGGGCGGGGAACCGCTTGTGAGCGCTGGTATATCACAAAAAGCCGTGATCATTCTTGGCAATGAAGGACGCGGAGTCTCGGAAATACTTAGAAAGGTAGCTGACGATATTATCTCGATTCCTATGCAAGGGCATGTCGAATCGTTGAATGTCTCTGTATCTGCGGCAATTATCATGTATGAGTTTTGGCGCTCTAACTCTGGTTCCACTAATATTTGAGATCGAACATTCGGGATCGAGCATTCGACATATAGCAATTGATATAGAAAATCTGATTTGGTCCTAATTCCAAGCCCGCTGTCCAGAGAATACATAGATAGTTATCAAAGTCAATCAGATATCCCAGATATCCCTGAATTTGTGCTCGCGTTCGCAGTACTTGCAGACAAATGTCGTTTCGCCCTTTCGGATGAATTCGGTGGGGACACCCTCGTGGTGTGCCGGATATGAGATGCAGTTTTCGTTCTTGCATGAGATTTCGTCGAAGTTATAGATACGGGGCGGCATGGATAGGCGGTACTTCTTGGCCACATGAGCATGGCGTATGAGATTGAGCGTGCAGCCTGGAGCGATCGCCGCAAGTTTTTTCAAGTCTTTTTCGCCAAAACTTATTATGTCTGGAAGGGAAATGATGCCTTTATAGATTCCTTCGCGATTGGAATGATAGACACCGTGGCTGGAACGCACATCGAGCTTGAGAATTTTGCGTACAGCATCGATAGTATCCCAGATCTCGCCTATAGGAGCTCCCCTTGCAATATGATCTATGACGATTCCTTCTTCGACAGGCTTTATTCCGACCTTGTATTCAGGTTTGGCTGTGTCTTTGATCAGTGCTTCATGTACAAAGTCGTCGATGAATACGCGTGGCTTAGCATGTTCGCCTTCGAAATCCTCTCCAATGCGGCCCGATAGCATGGCAATCTCGGCGATACGCGTCCAATAGCCATTGATAGATTGGCCATCCCAGCCATTTAGCGGTAAATCGTCTAGGAAAAATGGTATTGTCGGGAAATTGCGATCGCGCGGCAGGGGGTGATAGAAGCGGCAGCCTTCGGGCAGTCGACCGATATAGTCTTTCTTGAAAGTGACCGATTGGCGCAAATAAGGAGCCCGCTCGAGTACAGCTTCGCCCATGCGCTCCAGCTGAAGGCGAGTGAAGTACCAGATGGGCGCTATCTTGTGTTGCAAGAGATACTCATCTATCGATTCGAAAATGCGGACTTGAAAACCATTCGACTTCATTTCTTCTACATAATATGAAGGCATGGATAACAATGGGGGCGCTATGAGGTCTACTTCGACTTCTTTGAAGATTCTAAGGCCATCTGCCTTGGAGTGCACGGTTCTTCCATGATAGAGGTCACCCACCATAGCCACGTGTATATGCTCTTCATTCCAATTGAGCTGTTCGAGGAAGGTGAATTCGTCTAGGAACTCTTGGGTGGGGTGCTCGTGCTTGCCATCGCCAGCGTTTATAAAAGAAGGCTTGGGCTTCTCTGTTATTTGGGCATATTCTGCAAATGCCTGATCGAGCCAGATGCAGACGCCTTCGAGAGTTGTGCGAAGTATAAAGCAGGACTCATCGGAGTAGCCAAAGAGCATCTTGATGGCATCGGTTATAGATTCGTTCTTATTGAAGGAGCTTGTGGCAGCATCAAAGACATTTACACGAGCGCCCAAGAATTTGCCTGCATTTCTAAAGGATTCGCGAGTCCGCGTGGAGTTTTCCATAAAAATCAGATAGACCTGATAATCCAGATCGTTGATCCGGAACTTCTCTACATCGCCACCGGCTCGGGCGGTTTCTTTCAATTCTCGAGCCTTGCGGTATAGATATAGTTGTTCATCCAGCGATAGATCGTTTACAACCGAAATCGATCTGCCTTTGAAAGGACCATTACGGGCCATATTTAGCCTCCTTTATTAGATGGGCGGTCGCTTCGAGCCTTCCAGTCTGAGGATAGAAGTCATAAAGCGCAATATTTTCGAGCTGCCAGCCTTTTTGTGAGAGGTCTCGCAGATCGCGTGCAAGGCTTGCAAGATCGCAGCTGATATAGAGAAGTACTGGAGCATCCACAAAGGAAAGCCACGTGCGCACCTGTGGTGCCATTCCAGTTCGCGGTGGGTCGGCAACTATGCAATCGAAGGAGAGGTCGGTCGGAGCTTTTTCTGTCCAATGCTCTACCGTCGTGCACGAAAGCTTGATCCTTGCCTTTGCCGGTTCGAGGTTCATTCGAGCAGCCTCGACAGAAGCACCTTCGCTTTCGACACAATCTATAGATTCGAATCTTTCTGCCAGAAATAGCGAAAATAGGCCGGCGCCGCAATAGAGGTCGAGAGCTCGCTTACCATGCAGTGGTGCGAAATCTCGCGCAATTAACTTTTCGAGCATGGAGATATTGCTCTGAAAAAAGCTTACAAGCGGGAACTTCAATTCCTTGCCAGCGACTTTTGCCTTTCCAAAACTGTCTCTTCCTTCAATGTACAGTCGATCCTCCTGGCCAAAAACTACAAATCGAGGTCTGTCGCCGATCAGAGCGGATAGAGCACGATAGGGGTGGGCTTTTCGATTTTCGGAGATTAGCCACTGCTCGATAATTGGAACGAGGGCAGGGCAATGAGATATCCTTATGCTCTCGTGTGAACCAGCCTTTGCAAAGCCAAGGCCGCCGTCTCCACAGGCATGGATCTGGGCCCGATTGCGATAGTGGTAGCTTTCTCCTGTGATGATCTGAAGTTCTCCAGGATCAAAGCCTCCGATACGGATAAAGGTCTCTTGAGCTGCTTGTTTTTTGAGCAATGCTTGGTATTCATAACCAATATGCTGAAGACTACATCCGCCGCAGTCGCCAAAATGAGGGCAAAAAGGCTCCACCCGATAAGGAGAGGATTCTTCTATATTGATGAGTCGGGCTCGCGCAAAGCTAGAATGTTCTTCGATTATTTCTGCAAGCGCTGTCTCGCCTGGCATTGCGTAAGGCAAGAAGACTGCTTTTCCTTCTGAAAAAGCGATACCCTCACCGTTTGAAGAGAGTTTTTCAACCCTAAGGGTGAGCGTATCAGCGCACATGAGCCTGTACTAATGTATCGAATTGCGGACTCTTTCACAACAGGGTATAGTGAGGGCATGAGCATCAGTATTTGTTCACTTGGAGCGGCTGAGGAGGTTACTGGCTCGAAGCACCTTCTCGAAGTAGATTCTATTAGGATTCTCATAGACTGTGGAGCTTTTCAGGGGAAAAGGGCTAAAGCGGACAGCAAGAACAGGGCTTTGCTTGGAGATGAGATAGAGGCTTCATCCATCGATGCCCTAGTGCTTACTCATGCGCATTACGATCATTGCGGGCTTGTGCCCTACCTTGTAAAAGGGGGTTTTACTGGCAATATCTACGCAACATCGGCCACCAGGGATCTCGCAAACTTGATTATGAGCGATTCCGCACACATTCAAGCGAGAGATGCAGACTATCTCTCTAGGCAGGCGGAGAAAAGGCATGAGAAATTCGACTGGAAGCCTTTGTATGATGACTTCGACGTTATCCGCGCGATGGATCAATTTGTAACGGTCAGCTATCATAGGCCTATATCTATAGCTGATGGAGTACAAGTAGAATTTCTCGATGCAGGTCATATTCTAGGATCGACTTTTGCGCGAATTACAGCAAAGGACAAGGCTGGAAATGTAGCTATTCTTGGTTTTTCCGGCGACTTAGGCCGCAAAGGCAAGCCCATAATCAAAGACCCCGAGTGCCTCAATGGAATAGATTTTCTCATTCTCGATAGCACCTATGGAAATCGTCTCCATGAATCCACAATGAATGCCCTTCAACACCTCGAAGATGTCGTAAATAGGACTGCGGAGAGGCGAGGCAAGCTCATCATTCCAGCTTTTGCAGTGGAGCGCACGCAGGAGCTGATTTTTTGCCTTCATCTTTTGCACGATCAGGGCAGGATACCCGATATTCCGATATGGGTAGATTCGCCCATGGCCCTCAACGCGACCAGTATCTTTGCAATACATCCAGAATGCTACGATAAGGAGACCTACGATCTTTTTACAACCCATGCCAAGAATCCTTTTGGTTTTTCATCCCTCAATTTTTCCCGATCCGTGGAGGATTCCAAGGCCCTCAATCAGGCCAAGGGTCCGCTTATAATCATTTCTGCCGATGGCATGTGCGAATTCGGACGGATTCAGCATCATCTGATGCATGGACTCGGTGATTCTGCGAATACCGTGCTCATCGTGGGGTTCATGGCTGAGGGAACATTAGGTAGACGACTCAGAGATGGTGCAAAAGAAGTGCGAATTCAGAGCGATTGGTTTCAAGTTCGCGCAAATATCGAAGAAATTGATGCCTTTTCTGCGCACGCCGATTGGAAAGAGACTGTAGAATGGCTCGATTGTATCGAAAAGGATCGCCTAAAGAGAACCTTTCTTGTGCATGGTGAACCAGAGGCACTCATGGCAATGCAGGGTCATCTGCAAGATGCTGGCCTAAAGGATATCGAGATTGCAAAAATGGGTCTTATCTATAAGATAGCCTAAATCTCATCGAGCTTTGAGACTCTTTCAGCATGGCGCCCTCCCTGGAATTCTGCATGCAAGAAGACGCTCAAGAGTTCCTCGACAGGCTCTTTGTAATCCACACGGCCGCCAAAAGCGAGGAAATTGGCATTATTGTGCTCTTTTGCCATGCGGGCGGTATAGCTATCGTGAATGAGTGCACAGCGAATACCTTTGAATCTATTGGCGGCAATCGATATGCCAATGCCTGTACCACAGCATACTATGCCCAAATCGTAACTGCCCCTAAAATATTCTTTTACGGCTAAGGCTGCCTGATCAGGATAATCGACGCGATCTTCGGTATCGACACCGAGATTGACAACCTGCTGCCCCTGGCTTTGGAGCCAGCGCAAAAGGCGGAATTTTAGCGCTACAGCGCCATGATCGTTGGCTATCAAGATTTTCATGAGGACAGAGTAATTAGCAAGGCTAACAGGGTCAAGCTAGGCTGCTCACATCTAGTTGCCTATAGAGTCTATAGCTCAGGGAGTATTGTTCGGAGTTTTGCCATGGTTTCTGGATTGCGCTTTGATGGGGCAGTCATAATGGAACCCCTCATGGCGGTATGACAGCTGCAATCAACATCTTTACTTAAGGCTGGGACCACTTCCAGGATTAATGCCTTGGCATGAGCTGAGTTTGCATTGAGGTTTTTTACGACCATATCGACCGTCACATCTGCGTGGTCTATTTTCCAGCAGTCGTAATCTGTCGCCATACAGACCATTGCATAACAGATCTCGGCTTCGCGTGCCAATTTTGCCTCCGGCAGCACGCTCATGTTGATGATTCCAGCGCCCCAGGAACGGTAAAGCTGGCTCTCTGCCCTTGTCGAGAAGGCAGGCCCTTCCATACAGATTAGCGTTTCATTGGTATGCAGACGCAACCCTCGCCCTAAAATGAAAGGCTCTATAATCGAACAAAGGCGCATGCAAAAGGGATCAGCAAAGCTCAAATGAGCGACAATGCCTTCTCCGAAAAAGCTGGAGCCTGGTCTGTCCTTGGTTCTATCTATGATTTGAGAGGGCAATACGAAATCGCGTGGATGAATATCCTCCTTGAGGCTCCCAACCGCAGAGAATGCTATGATCTCACGGACACCGAGCATTTTTAGGGCCGCAATATTGGCTCTCGAATTGACTTCAGTGGGCAGAAGAAAATGCCCTTTTCCATGGCGAGGCAGGAAGGCTGTCTTGACACCTCCAATATCCGCAATGGTGATGTCGTCGGAGGGAGATCCCCAAGGAGTATCTATTTTGATTTCTTCGACTACCTTTGCTCCCTCGATTTCATACAGGCCTGATCCGCCAATTATACCCACCTTTGCTTTTTCCATGCTCTTTCCCTCCCTTATTGCTATATTCATTTATTGCAAAGAGACTGCCTATGTTTCCATCAATTCTAGAGCAGATAACGCGGCGCCAAGAGCACCGCAGAGCTCCGGTATTTCAGAGATAATGAGGCGTTCGCCGAGCTTTGTTTCGAGTTCTCTAACTACACCGGTATTTCGGGCTACGCCTCCTGTCATCATATATGGCGCCTGGCCTCCTGCTCTGCTGATCATCGAAGTTATTCTCGAAGCGATCGATTTATTGAGCCCGTGCACTATGTCTGCAATAGAGCGATTGTCCGCGATAAGCGAGACGACTTCGGATTCCGCGAAAACCGTACACATGCTCGAGATCGTAAGGTCGCTTTTCCATGCTAGGCCAGTGCGGACCATATTGTCGATATCGAGCTCGAGGGCTCTAGCCATCATCTCGAGAAAGCGCCCTGTGCCTGCTGCGCATTTGTCATTCATGACGAAATTGACAACGCTGCCTTCATTGTCTATGCGTATAATCTTGCTGTCTTGTCCGCCTATATCCACTATGGTGCGAATAGTGGGATCGAGAAAAAATGCGCCTTTTGCGTGACAGGTTATCTCGGTTTTGCTGTTTGTTGCGAATGCTATATTGTTTCGCCCATAGCCTGTCGAGACAATAGATGCCAAGTCGCCCGGTTCTATATCGAGCTGCCGACATGTTTCCTGCAGCGCTTTCCGAGCGCTTTTCTGTGTTTGGGGACCGGTGGATACTAAGCTCGAAGCGAGAATTTTCCTATTTCGATCTATGACAACCATCTTTGTCGTGGTAGAGCCACTATCGATTCCTCCAAAAAGGGCCGGGTGCTTTGACTGTTGGCTCTTAGCCTCCCGCGGCTTTTCGCTGCGCGCATGCAAATTTTCAAGGAAAGCTTCGAGGCGCGTAGAGAGCTGGCCTTCGGATTGGGGGGTAAAATCGGATTCGATCTTCAAGATAGGTAGACTTACTTCTTTTTTTACGCGGGCATAATCAAAACTATAATAGTCGCAAAATTTGACGGTATTATAGATTATTCCGCAGAGACGCTCATTTTCCCAAAGCGCTCTGCGGGGCTCGATATTTGTCATTCGCATACATGGGATAAAATGCAACAACTCTTTTGCATACCAATCCATAAGCTCATCGAAGCTCATATTTTCAGCATCCGGAGGTAAGAGGCCGAGATGCCGGTTTCCGCCGCACGTGGCATCGATCACGGGATAGGGCACTTTTTCTTTGATGGTCAAAAGAAGTTCTTGGCTTACGCGCGCTCCTACTATCGCGATGAAAGGGGCCGCAGAATCAAGTTCTTCAGGTTCGAAGGGAGCATCAGAAGAAGCCCCAGAAAAAGCATTAAAAGAAGAATCGGAAGATTCTCTGCATGCTTCCAGGAATCGCTGTCGATCAAAGGAGACAGGATGATGTTCTATGTAGCGTTGGGTCAGGCGGGCGAGCTCTTTTTTGACATTTTCTTGTGCGCAGCCATCATCTATGTGTGGAAGATCTAATAAGAACAGAAATCGATGGGATTTCTGCGCAAGCAGAACATCGTATGCCCTACGAATGGAATCGCAACAGTTTACCAAGACAAGCTCGTCCAGCTCAGAGCTATGCAGCAAGAAGGCCTTTGCATGGCAGCAAAGGTTTGGATGGGTCCATTTCTCGGCGTATTCGAAATCCGTAACTTCATGGTTAAGCAACTCTGCGTTCTCTCTTAAGGCATATAAGAGTTCTATAGGCGTGTATTTGCAAGTATAGCCAATCATCGCATTGCCTCAAGCTGTTCGAGAAAAGCATTTACCCGAGTCACCATTTGACCATCAGATACATTGCGTGGATCGCAGCCATCTCCATCGAGCACTAGAGTTGGGAAACCCTCCTCTTCGAGAGCCATTTTTGCTAATTGAGACATGCCCATTGTCTGCTTGCATCCCCACTGGCCAAACACAATTACGCCATCGGCTCGCAGCTCTTTTGCGTAGGCTATGGCTGCATCGATCCGCCTCTGCGCGCCTCCATTGTTGATATTATATACTAAGCGCTTGGCCATGCTTTCGTATGGTTTTTCCGGATCCATATCTATGAGTGTATCATAAGTCATATCGCTTGCTAGGATCTCGGAACGCTCGTTGTTTTCAAGAAGAGCCCTAATAGAATCTTGCCAACTGGGGAGAGTGTGCAGCCAAAGAATGCGTTTTTTTCTTCGATCTAGAGAGGCTTTCTGCGCTAATTCTTTTATTGCAATAGCGTATTGTTCGCTTTCGAATGTTCCCAGAAACACATGCGTCGCAACAAGAGAAAGCAGTTCTCCAGTCATGGAGATAGGGAGCGAGGTCCTTGCGCGAATTTTCAAGTATTCTCGATAGGCTTTGATAGTGCGATTGGCCCTATCGACAATGTCTCGAAGCTTCGATTCAGACATAGAACTGTGCAAGAGATCCTCTAGAAGGACAGTGAAATATCTGAGTTGGGAAGCTACATAGTGTACAGACTCCTTGCCTACTGTATGAGGCACGTCGACTATGAAATGCGGGCTGCCATATTCTTCGGCAAGGCACCTGAAGGATAGCTGATTAGCATCGCAGGCCAAAGTAGTATTGGCGATAAGCAGTGGCTTAGGAAGCACTCCTGTCCTAGCCGTACCGATCATGATTTTATGATAAGAGCACAGGCTTTCGGATATACCTATAGCTTCCGTGGATTCTGCAAATATCTCCCCACAGTCCGAATTTGCAATGTATACGGACAATGCTTCCGGAAATACGGGCACAATATCCATTGCGTATAGTAGCTCGCATGGAAAGAAGATATTGACCATGGCACTGCGCGACGAATCCCTAAAAGAGTGGCTCATGTTTCTGCTTATTGCAGCGTTCATGCGAGCATACACCCCTTTTAGTCCTTTGCCACCAAAAGATGCGTCCTTCCAGCCATTGAGCGCATAGCCTGCAGCTAGAAGATTACGAGAACGCTGAGGATCTTCAGGGACCTGGCTCGAAACGACTCTGCCGAATCTATGAACAATGGGATTCATGCTACAGCATCATAGCCGAGATCGGGAATCGAACCCGACACCTGCGCATTACGAGTGCGCCGCTCTGCCAGATGAGCTATCTCGGCTTGGTGAGAACGAGCGTACTATAGCAGAAGCAAGCCAAAAAAATCAAGGCAAGGTCAATTATTATGTTGCTTTTCTGCGCTTATGATTTATCTATTGAAAGCTTGTCTCGCCAGTTCAGCTGCTCCAAGTACGCCAGCCTCGTTGCCAAGCTTTGCTTTGGCGAGAAAAAGTCTTATTGCTTCCGTGCTGCTCAAGGCTTGGATATACCCACCCAGAAGCTCTCTCATCCGCTTGCCAGCCATATCGAGCAAGCCTTCGCGAAGGCCAATCCCACCGCCTACTATTATGCGATCTGGTGCGACAGTTAGCGCAATATTGGCAAGAGTAAATGCAAGGTATTCAGCTTCGAGTCGCCAGGCAGGGTGTTTTATCGGCAAATTTTCTGGAGCTTCTCCCCAGCGAGCAGCTATTGCTGGTCCACTAGCCAGCCCTTCCAAACAATCGCCATGATAAATGCAGAGGCCTTCGAAGTCGTCGAGTCTAGAGTCTATTGTCCTGGCTCTTGGAACCCGCATATGCCCCATTTCAGGATGGAAGGATGCGCGCACAGGAATACCATCGATGACAATACCCGCTCCAATTCCCGTTCCTATTGTGATATATACGCAGCAATGCGTTCCTCGCCCTGCTCCCCATTTCCATTCGCCAAGGCCAGCAGCGGCTACATCAGTTTCTAGCCTGAGAGGAACTCCTAGTTCTCTGTGCAATCTCTGTGCGATATCTATATCGCACCAACCTGGTTTTGGCGTCTTTAGTAGATAACCCCAACGAGGGCTTTCGCAATTGCATTCAATGGGGCCGAACATTCCTAGACCAGTGCATTCAATCCCAGAGCCTTTGAAGAAACGGATAACCGCATCGAGAGTCGACTCGGGATCTGTAGTCAGGATACGCTCCATCTTTAAGATTCGAGGAGGCTTTTCTGGATTATTTGAATCATCGAATTGCAGAACGGCACAAACAAATTTTGTTCCGCCGCCTTCAATTGCACCTACTATCATATTTTGATCCTATTGCTGATTATTGGTTTCTTCGGGCAATGATTCCGAAGATAATTCATCCTCGAAAGGCTTCGATATCTTGATAAAATTCGGCGGATTCCGAAAAATGGCTTTTATATAGAAGAAAAAATCCTCATTTACACCATAAAAGTCAGTAATGTGCCCTATCTGACAATATCCTGCATCTTCCAGAGTGTTTTCTCCCAAGCTGTCCCTTTTGTCAGTCGACGTTTCAAATCTAATCACCGCAAAGGGCATTTTTTTGAGGAGTTCTTGATCGATCATTTCGAAAAGATGCTGGATTGCGTTTGTGGATCGATAATCGCTATCTAGCACGACGAAACGAATATCGAATGTAAAGTTTCGCCCTGCCACCTTATGGATGATTGCAAAAGCGACAAGAGTTTTTCCATCGCGCAGTTCTAGCAGGGTATAGATCTTGCCTGGCGCTTGCTGCCAATCTTTGAGGATTTCGAGCATAAGGTCGATTTCGACGCCCTTAAATGCTCCAGAGTTGCTTGCAACCTGCTCGTATTCCTTAAAATCCAAAGGAGAAAACATTCAGCTACCTTTTTTCAGCTACCTTTTTCCAAATGTTGGCGAATAACTATAAGATATGACTGCGATTGTGTAAACCCATATTTATACAGCAGTATATAATTATGTGAGCCCTATTTTTGCGCACAAAATACGATATTTCATGAAAAGTTGCATCGTATTTATAAATATAATAAAACATAGAACGCAGAAAGTTACAGCTTTTGCGGAATATTTATATAATATCTAAGCAACAGCGTTGGTTCTGCTTATTCTTCGGTCTTTTATGCTTTAGGTTAATCGGCCCAGACCTGTACAAGGTTAAGCAAAGTCTCCACCGAGAGCGCCATCTCTGAGAGAGAAGCCCATTCGAAGCGGCTATGGTAATTGTAACCACCTGTAAAAAGGTTTGGAGTAGGGATTCCCATTTCGGTCAAGCGTGAGCCATCTGTGCCACCACGGATTGGCTTCATTATAGGCTCGATATTTAAATCCTTTATGGCTTTCTTGAGTTTTTCGAGGACCTCGGGATGGTTATCAAGCTTTTCCTTCATGTTGAGGTACTGTTGCGTAACACTGAGTTCGACGTGGCCCTGAGGGAATTGCGCTTCTATGGCTTTAGCAAAAGTCTTTAGTGTGGCTATTCTCTCCTGCATATGGGAAGCCGAAAAATCTCTAAGGTATACTTCGACCCATGCGTGTTCGAGGACTCCAGATACTTCGATGGGGCAGTAATAGCCATACCATCCATCGGTGGCTTCTGGGCTCTCCGAACGCGGCAACATGTCGATAAAGCTTGCCGCCATGGCAACCGCATTGGCGAGTTTTCCGCGAGCAGCACCGATATGAATAACTTTGCCAAAGAAATCAGCCTTTACAACATAAGCATTGAAACATTCGGCCTCAACTTCGGGCGCTGCACCACCATCGAGGGTGTAACAAGCCTTGGCTCGCGCTTTCTCCAAAGGAAAGAGGTCCATTCCCTTGCCTGTTTCTTCGTCTGGAGTAAAATATATATCGATAGGCCCATGTTTAAGCTCTGGGTGTTGTAAAAGATAAGCAATGGCCGTCATGATTTCTGCAACGCCAGCCTTATCATCTGCTCCAAGAAGAGTGGAGCCATCGGTTACCACAATGGTATCCCCAACATGCTCATAGAGATCGAGAAATTCGTTAGGATCGAGCATATACTGCTCGGAGAGTCTTATTGCCTTGCCATCGTAATTCTTGATGACACGTGGCTGTACTCCGCTTCCTGAAACATCGCTTGCAGTGTCCATGTGGGCCATAAGGCCAATGCATGGCACATGTTCCTTGCCTGGGCTCGCAGGTAGACGAGCTATCAAGTAACAATTGCTATCGAGCTCAAGCTCCGAAATGCCAAGCTCTAGCAGCTCTTGTTCGAGTTTGCGTGCAAGATCCCACTGGCCTTCTGTTGTAGGTGTTTTTTCTGTATGCCGGTTGCTCTGGGTATCGATCTTTGCATAGCCGAGAAAACGACCCAGCATTTCTTCCGTGTAGGAACGATTTAGGTAATCGAGTATTGCTGTCATGATAGTTCAATATGACATCTGGATGATGGTTTGCGCAAGGGAGTCCTCATAAATTAAGGTGCAAATATCACATTTTTTGACATTGTATCTATTCAATCTTGTATAGCTCCGTCTGCGATTCTTGTACTAGGTCTTATTGCGGAGTATTATGAAATCCTATGGTCATTCCAACATATCCAACATTTGCTCCCCTTACGCTCGATGCAAGAGATATTCTCTATCCAGCTCTGAATCTGCTGCCAGATGGGATCTCGGAATTCACCTTTTCGGGGCTATATCTTTTCCGAAATACTTATAGCTATGAGATTTCGCAATTGTCAGAAGAAAAATTCATCATCTCAGGTCGATACAAGGGCAGAACATTTTTCTATATTCCCTGCTGTTTTCCATCGATGGAACAATTCGATGAGCTTATGCAGCGTTTCGACTACATGCGTCATCTCTCGGAATGCCAAGCCACAAAAAAAAGGATCGAGCTTGAAAGGCGAGGATATTCAGTACGAGAGGACAGGAATAATTTCGATTATCTCTATAATCGGGAAGACTTAGCCAGCCTCAATGGTCGTATATATCACAAGAAGCGCAATTTGGTTAATGGCTTTGTCAGCAGTTACGCTTGCGAACAGCGTCCTTTGAGTAAAGATCGCACCGCGGATGCGCTGCTGGTGCTTGAGGAGTGGAGAGCGGCAAAAGGTACGGAGGGAGACTACGCGGCTGCTCGCGAGGCATTAGAATACTTCGATATCTTGGGCTTGCGAGGAGCGGTCTACTATATCAACGATAAGCCCGTAGGTTGGTGCCTCGGCGAACCACTTGCAAAGGGCAAGATGTTCGCTATCCATTTCGAAAAAGCGATCGACAGCTATAAAGGCATCTATCAGTTCATCAATCAAGCCTTTGCTCAATCTCTGCCCAAGCATTATCTGCAGATAAACCGTGAGCAGGACCTGGGAGATCTGGGTCTTAGGCAAGCAAAAATGACTTATAGACCCGTAGGTTTTGTTAAAAAATACACTGTCGAGCGCCCTGAACTGGCTAATCTTGTTCCAGCGCCTATAGAGCCCCCCGCGGAGTGTGGGCCCGGCACTGTCCACGCCTGCGACGAAGATTGAAAGAATTGCATAGCCAAAGCGTCATTCCAGAAGCATAGCTTGAGCTTAGGGAAGTAGGCCTAAAAGCATATTGATCGCTCCAGCTCCAAGAATGACCCAGACACCATTGACTTGGGTGAAGGCAGTGATACCAAAGGAAGCAAGGGCAAATATCCATGGCATGGGAAGCGTATTTTGAGGCAACAGAGTCCAGAGTGTCATGATGATCATCGCCATGCTGCCTGATCGCAAGCTCTCATCGGCTAGGTCCTTTTTTAAAGGGATATATTTGGAAAAAGCTAGTGCAAGGGACATCGCTAGAAGCGGGAAAGTTATAACTGAGAAGGTCGCGGCTAGTGCACCAAGAAAACCAGCCTTTTGCCAACCTACCAGCGTGGCCGCATTGAGTGCGATAGGTCCTGGCGTGGACTGAGCAATCGCGATGAGTGAGCTAAAAGCGTCAGCGCTCATCCAGTTTGGGACGATCTCTTGCTTGATGAGACCTACAACCGACCAGCCTCCTCCAAATGCGACTATGCCTATCTTAAAAAAAGCGAGGGATACTCTTAGGATTTCCATAGAATCCTCCCAATGTATAGGGCCGCAATTCCGCCAATCAATATAAAGAAGGCGGCTGATGGGAAAAGTATGAGCAGCATCGCTAGTATCCCCACTTCTATGAAGGCTCGAATTGTCCATTTTCGATTTTTTGCAGTCTTCCAGAGCATCGAGCCGACAAGGCCCGGCACGACCGAACCAGCGCCCTTCAAAAAGCGCTTGAAAAGCTCGGAATCCCCATAAAGGCTGATAAAGCCTCCAACAAGGATAAGTGCTATAAAAGGCGGCAGCACTACCCCGAGAACTGCGGCAATAGCCCCTTTGACGCCAGCAATCTTATAAGAACAGAGAAAGGAAGTGCTGAGTGCAACTGGGCCTGGGAACACTTGGGCTCGAGAAAAAATCCTGTAGAATTCTTCTTCGTCTATCCAACCCTGCTTTTGGAAGGAATTGCCTATGACAGGAACGATAACATAGCCGCCACCAAGCGTAAGAGTATTGATCTGAGCCAAGGTAAGAAAGATTCTCAAAGGAGTCGGCTCGGTCTTTTTTGTAGATTTCTTAGTCTCCTTTACCTTAGAGGGGATTTTCATCGATCCTCCTGAATTACCAATTGTCATGCTTGTCGAAAGATATTGAATCGCAGATTCGCAATAGGGTTTCCTCCTCGGGTTCGGCTTCCAGCCAAGCGATATCTCCAAAATGCAGATATATAAGTCCTGCATGCACTTTTTTCTTTTGAAAAAGCTGCCGGGCTGCTATGATATAAAGAGCTAACTGGAGAGAATATTCATGAGGCAAAAATCTGCGATCGGTTTTCAAGTCAAGTATTATGACTTCTTCGTCTTTTTGGGCTAGGAAGTCCATTCTTCCTTCGATGATCCATTGTCCAAGTCCAAGGAGGAAAGGGAATTCACAGCTATATTTCTTTTCCAGGATTAGAGTTGAGAATGCGGGGGCTTCAAAGAGAGGAGCAAGTTCGCGCGCAGCGTTTTCTATGAGAAAACCCATATAATGAGGGGCAGTTTTCTTGGTGTTAGAAACATCGATGTCTGTGTCTGCCGCGCTCCTAAGTAGCTCGCGCGAAAGGGGAACGGATGGCCTATAGCTTTCCAAGGCCTTTCCGGCTAAAAGATGAGCAAAGAGTTCATGGACTAAAGACCCATAGGTGCTTGAGCTGAATGATTCCTGGGTATCTTGGGCTTCGAGGGAAGGTTTATCTGGAACTTGGATTTCAGATTGAGGCTGATATTCTGTTGGCATGAATATATGCTCTCTTACGAAATGTCTGGATAGCTTGCGCGCATAGTCCGCGGCAAGGGTCTCCTTTGAAATTATGGCATTTATGCTGCTAGTTGTGATATGTCGAGATTGCCTTTTAGTGATGGAGCTAGAAGGCAGATTCGTCATAATAGTATATGCATTCAAAACTTCTTCTGTTTTTGAGGAAATTTTGCATGATGTTTCTTTGGATGTCAGTGCTAATCCTTGTACTTCTTCTTGAGAGAGAAGTTCTTTTTGAAACAATCTCCTTTCATTTGACCCATGCGGTCTAGCTCTTTGTATTTCTATGTCAGAGACTAGCGGTTCGAAAAATAACCGCAAATCCGATAAATGAGAAGGCAATTGAGTTTTATCATCGCTATCTTGCGGCAGGAGATGAGCTCTGTCCTGGAACAGAAGAGCATGGAAGCTGTCTCTATCATAAGGTCTCTTCTCGGGAGCTGCGCAGAAGAATATTAAGTGGTCGATTGCCCTTGTACATGCGACATATAAAAGACGCTTAGTTTCCGCTTGCTCTTTCTCTATGCGCAGAGCTTTTGCTTGGGTCTGAAGAATATTGGAGCTACTCTTAATTCGATCATGAAATCCTATGTCTACTGTATAGAATCGTGTTTTCCCTTGTTCTTGATCCGACTCGAGAATTCCCCATAGCTCTCTTGCACCATTTCTGTTGGTAGTTGCTTCAGTCCATGGAATGATCACTATTGGGAACTCGAGGCCCTTAGATTTATGGATAGTGAGCAAATGGACACCATGCGCTTCTGCCTTTGGCACGGAATTGGTGTCGAACATATGCATATTTTGCATATAATCTCGGATTGATATCAAAAATGCGGCTATGTGCCCACCCCCTGCCTCCGTGCTTGCTGCTATGGTCCGTATGGCATTCCAATGCTCCAAGTACGGCAGGCGCTGCTCGTCACAGAGAATAGAAGCCTCGAGCTGTGCATTTTTCCATATATATGCTACAAGCTCCATAAGGGGCATGTGATCCGACTTTGGACGCAACTCCCAATAGAATGAAATCATTCGTTCTACTGATTTCTTATCATTGGGATTCAGTTCTTTTGGTATATCTGCCTCTAGGTCGGCCAGGCTCTTCTTCTCAGTGAGGATACTCACAAATCCGTCGTTCGAAATGCGACACAATGGACTTCGGAGCACTGCGGCTGTGGCAAAGAAATCCTCAGCATCGACGAGAAGGCGCAAGAGGTAGTAAAGGTCATTTATCGGCTCTTCGGAGAAGAGGCTGGCAGCGGTATCGCTGACAAAGGGAATGGCCAGCATATGTAGGTATTTTTCGAGCTCGTATTGACGACTCGTGGTGCGCATGAGGACGGCTATATCGCTATATTCGGCCTTTCTAAGCGATGTTTCCTGGCGTATTGCTCCTGTCGCCGCTGGATCCTGTGCTTGCTTTTCCTTTCTGATAAGCAGGGGATTCGAAGATTCGACAGCATTGCGTATCCACAGAGCCAGCCGAAAAGCCATTGACTCTCTTGCCGAATAGAGGCTGCCGGCTTCTTCAAGTGGTGTTTTGCTAGTTATGCAATGATATTCGATACGGGATGAAAAGTTTATGGGCTCTTCTTTATTAGGATCTGCTATGCTTCTCGTTTCCATGTCCTGATACCGAGCCTCGAAAGGTTGTGGATTCTCTGGTTTGGCTGGTTGCATAACGATGCGAAAAAGCCCGTTGAAGAATTCGATAAGTTGGCTTGTGCTACGGTAGTTTCTGGTGAGCGAAAGTGGAGCTGCCGTTAGCTCATCAGCAAGGCCCTTGAATACACTTACATCGGCACCACGAAAGAGGTAGATTGATTGTTTCTCATCTCCAACAAAAAACAATTTTCCTCTACTAATCTCCTCACCTTCTTTGCTTAAGAGAAAAAGGAGTTGTTTCTGAAGCTCGTTGTTATCCTGGAACTCATCGATGAGGATATATTGAAAACGAGAAGCCCAGAAAATGCGTCTGTCTTCATGCTTTGACAGAATGTCTACTGCCAATGCGCCTAGATCCTTGTAATTCATAATATTGGCTATTCGCTTTTCTTTACATAGCATGTCGGCGTATTCATCGAGTCGATCCATTACAGCGTAATAGGTCGGCAAGAACTCCTCGAAATCCACGAGCTGAGAGATCTTATCTTTAAGCGATTTATCTTTAAGTTCTTTGGCAAGCTCCTTGATTGCAGATTCTGTTTCATTTCGGCCTACGCTTCGCAGATTAATAGCGTGTTCTGGCTTCTCCATGTAATTGAGAAAGTCTCTCAAGCCTGTAAGATCACAAGAAAAGCAGGAGGCTGCTTTTGCTGCGCGAATAGCCTGATTAGTTCCTTCTTTGAAATCATGGTTTGGTTCGCGCTGATCGATTTCCAGAATATTGAGTGCGATATCGTGTATCTTTTTTGAGATTTCTGCGGCGACCTTCCTGAATTCTTGTTCTCCAATCTGAGCCGAGGCGCGACAGATCTGCTTGCCTTGCCAATGTGGTTCGACATTTGACCTTCCGAATGATGAAAAGAGGTCTTGAACCACAGCTTCAAAACCAAAGGCGGCAACAAGGCTTTCAAGCCCATTTTTCCCCTGATTTTCTAGGACAAATCGATATGCGGTCTTTTCTGCAATGCGTGTGCACTTGTTCTCGTCGATTTGAAAGTCTGGAGTATAGCCATATAAGGTGGCAGCCTGAGCCACGACTTCTCGGCAGAAAGAGTCGAGCGTCTGGATATGCGCTTGCACAAGGCTCTTGGCAAGACCTGGACGGTCATTTGCAAATGGACTCAGTGCCTGTTGTACTCGCTGGAACATTTCTGCTGCCGCCTTGCGAGTAAAGGTAAGAGCCAAGATTCGCTCTGGATCTACATTCTTCTGAAGCACAAGATATAGAAAACGGCCGACGAGTGCTCTTGTTTTACCTGCACCCGCTCCCGCCGTAATTATAGCTGTATCCTCGGTATAAGCAGCCTTTTTTTGAAAATCGTCGAGCTCGAGCACTTCGGGGTCAAATGAATCCTGCTGCGATTTCATTATAGCTCCAAAAAATACCAGTATCTGCAAAGAGGCTTGAATTGACAGTCTGCACAAGCTGCACGATTGAGTGCAGGATCGAGGAATTTACCTGCTTTTACCGCCGAGGAGGCCGTTCGCAGCATATCTCGTAGTGCAGAGCGGACGTCTCCCGTTTCGTTAGTGTAAGTATATGCTGATTTCATCTTGGGCACTGTTGGAGGCTTGATATATCCAAGAGCTTCCGCTTTTTCGATCGACCAATAGAAAGCCCCCTCAACGCGGCCCCCAGAAGTCTCTAACAAAAGAGCATAAGAAGGTATCTGGATTTCTTCGAGCAAAAGCGCATTATCATCATATCCGTTTTCTTCTTCATCTTGGATTTCCTCTTGAGTTTCATTAGAAGATATTAGTTCGTCTAAAGCTAAAGCCCAGGGCATGGCACTAAGTTTCATTTTAGATATAGATGGTATGCGATTCTTTTTATAATCCACAATTACATAACATTTTATGCTACCAAGGCTTTCGTCTTGCCTGCTAAAGAGGCAGTCGATTCTCCCTTCAAGGATGGCTTCTTCGTCCACAAATTCATGCTTTAATTCTACTTCGAATCCTTCGCGCTCGTAGGCTGAAAACATAGTCTGCTCGAAATTCCAAAGTTCCTGGAGTCTATGGCTTGCACGTGGAATAAGAGCCAATAGGATAGGGCGAAGTCCATTTCCATACTCAAGGAGAGTTCTCTCAGCTTCGATGCTAAGGGCTGAGTACAGAGCTCTCTGAAATTTATCTTCAGTTTGTCCATCTTTATGGTTTCGCGGGAGTCTTTGTATAGCGCGTCTGTATGCGCTATGGTAAAAGTTGCCGATAGCTATTGCGCTAGCATCCTTCGCATAGACATCAGCTAGGCTGATCTTGCTCGCAAACCAGCGAAACCCACACCGCGAACGGTCTCTGAGCGAAGATGAGCTAAAAATAGCATAATCCTTATTTGAATCGATACTTTTAGTTGCATCCAAAAAACGACGTACTATTGCAGTCTCGATAGGTTTTGGATGAGAATAGTTTTTTGTAGCAGTCTTTTGTTCTTCGGAAACCAAGATAGGCCGAAGCCTATGCTTCGTATTGGCGGCGGTCCTTATTGAAGGAGGAAATAATGGGTAGGCCGCCTCATAATCTTCAAATCCTTCGATCGCAAAAGAGAAATGGCTTGGTGAGACCTTGTGGAGATTTATGGCTTCATTGGCATTCTCTTCCTTCTCCTGCTGGACTATGCTTGCAAGTTCCAATGGAAGAGCGCTTCTAAGTTTTAGAGAAGGAGCCAAACCTTCCTGTGAGGCTCCTGTAATATAATGGGAAAGCGCGGCAATTCCTGCAGTTGTATCGAAGTCGTACACATGCACCGCATTCTCTTCTACGAGAGGTATATAGCTTTTTTGCTCGAGCACAGTCATAAAGAGCTCAAAGGGCGGAATAGAGAGGTTCGGGGAAATATATTCATGGTCTATCCAACCCTGGAGTTCGTCTAGGGCAAGACGCATCGAGCGATCTGTCTGTATATTGGCTCCGAATCCGCTTGTGTCGACCCAACGCTCGAGAAAACCGAGTATATGATCATAAAGCTTGGAAAAGGAGCCAGCCTTGGAAATGAACAGAATGCTTTCCCAAAGCCTTTGATACATCTGAGCCGTCGATTCTGGATACAGGCCTGTCTTAGCAGCGTCTTTCCATAAACTGTGTATATATTCGGCATTTGGAGATGGCGAAGGAAGATGCAGATGCAGTGCTGTATCTCGCAGCGCTTTCCAGCCTTTTGGATCGCGTTTTGTAATATTGGCAAATTCAGCAAATGCATCGAGGCTTTCCAGAGTCAAGCCTTCCCGAGCCGCATTTTGAATGGCAGCCAGTAGTCTTCCAATGGGTGATATGGATAGTGGCTCGCCTCGGCGAATAGAGATCGGAACACCATATTCTGTGGCAATCTGACGAAACCAAGCTGCCTTTTTCGCATTTAGCCCACATATCGATATAGCAATATCTTCAGGCTCGATGCCTTGTTCGATTTCGCTCGATATTTCTTCCAGAATCCATTCGATTTCATCAAGTGAGGAGCCAAATTCGCGGTAAAGAATAGGAGTCTTTTTCACTTTTTCTTGAGTTATGATGTCTGGGAAGACAATCTGGCTTTTAGCCTTGGAGGATTCTTTTGTGCTTGCTTTTTCGCCTAAGATTGCATTGCAACCAGTATTTCTATCGCTTGGCTCTTTTGTATCTATAAGCCCAAATCGGATAAAATCATCTTTGAGCCCATAAGCTCGAACTTTCATGTACATTGGCAAGTCAAGAGGGCACCTATGCGCATCGATAAGTCTAAAGCGATCAAGAAAATCGAAGTAGTCTTCAGCAAGTAATTCTATTGCCTCATATTCTTCCCTTATAAAGCGATATGAAGATACATCGAATGCGGCGTTGCGTTTTGTCAGGCTTTTGATCTCGAATAGGGAGGGGACGAGGTGTACGAGTCTTGTAAGATTCTTGGTCGAAATTTCCATCGAAGGAAGCAAAGCAGATAATCCTTTGTCAGGCCTTTTTTCTCCTCTATTCTGTTCCTTTGAAAGCACTTGGAGGGCCCAGATCCAACGGTCGATGGGCTTTAGCGTGCATAATTCATAATGTTCATTAGCCTTTGCCACATATAGTAGGAAATTCTCGAAACCCAAAAAACGATCGAGAGCTACTGCCTTTGATATTTCGGATTTTACAATAGCGTGAGCCCATGAATCAGCGCTGTCTTGTGAAGGAAAAACAAAGACAACATTCTCGTCTTGCAGATTTTGCGAGATATCGCGACCAAGCGGTGTTTCTATAAGTGATCGATATTGTTCTGCTGTTATAGTCGAATTTATAGATTTTGGCATAACTCGAATAATCTTCCCCAAAATGCTTGCTATCTTTGGCCTTTCTCTATGCTTGCGCGATAGACGCCATATATTCAAGCATCGTGCCAGTCCTATAGCCTGCGGCAATAGCGTTCTCTCTCAGTATTTCAGCAACTTCTTTCCATGATAGATATTCTTTCCCTTCTCTTTCCTTGGTTTCTTCTTGAATCGAATCAATCCATGCAAAAGCTGGCAAAAGACTTGCAAAGGTCTCAAATCGCTCCTTATTAAAATATTCTATTCCGCGATATTGATTTATATTGAGAGCTTCACGCATCAAAGGATCAGAAAAAGCCCAAGCGCAGATTTCATTAGCACGTTTATCTGAAACCTGAGTAGAATTGATTGTACCTTTTGTGTCAGAAAAAGGTCCATTTTGCCTCAGTGCCCAAGCAATTGCTATCTCTGCGCAAATTGAGACGTGGTATTCTGTGTCGTGATTATCGCTTCTGCGGCTTAATCCTGCCGCAAATTCAGTCAGTTTTTTGGAAATTCGATACTCTTTGACTATGCGAGCTACTCCCTCATTGAGTCCATCAGCTGCAAAAGCCCTTGCCAAAGCCCTCATGAATGAATAGATCAAGAGGATCAGTCTATATTGCTGATATTCCGAATCGGATGCACCGCCATCGCTAAGAATCGTTGTGGTAGTACTGGTACTGGTGTCAGATTCTGACGTTCCATAGAGCAACTTGAGAACTATTCTAAGCCACGAGCTTGCGGCTCGGACTGCATCGCTTCGGGATGCAGCGAGAGTATCATCGCTCCCTGCAATCTCGCAAAGCCTCGAAAAGAAAATCTCTGAAAATATTGTCGCTCTTTGAATAGCTTCTTCTCTCGAGAGGTTTTGAATCGTCTCTATGCTGCTGAGGCTACTTATCGCATTATGGAGCGATCGATAGAGCTCAGGTTGGTCAGCCTCGAGCAAAGCATCGTCCAGGTCGGCTATTCCTCTCGAATCAACTATTTCAAAGAGCCTTGTGTATCTGCCCTCGGTGTCGTGCACATTTGTAATGTCGAGGAAAACTTTGTTCTGGTAGCCTTCTAACGTTACCTTGAGGCCACGGGAAGCAATATCTTCGCTTCGGAATATATACCATAGTCCAGAGCGAATCTCATGCATGATGACATAATTTCCAGGAGAGGAATCGATCTTGAGCGCACTGGCCAGACTTACTGTCTTAAGGTGTTTCTTACCATCGGCAGTTTTTTGGGCAAAAGCAGAGGAGCTGTGAATTCGCCCCGATGTACGCTCCCAATGGTTGTTGTAGAACACCAGAATTCGCTGCTCTCCCCAGCCATTGCTGTAGGCGAAGACATTTTCGTCGATTGTTCCATCGTCTCGCATATAATCAAATAGATAGAAGTTTTCCACTTCAGAGAAAAGCGGGCGCATTCGAAGCAGGGGGAAAATCTCGCGTTCATGGCGTGCAATGAGATCTCTGTCTGGCGTTTCATCCCAATAAGACCGCTTAAACTCCATGCCATACTTTTCGGTAAAGCCTTCGATTTGACCGTGCGCGATCATAGGCAGTCCTGGCATTGTAGCAAGCATCGTAGCAACGCCGAAGTATTTATCTCCCTTGCCAAATTGAGCAACTGCCGTCTCCTCGTCGGGATTGCTCATAAAATTGACGAAGCGCTTGAGAATATCTCGATCGAATTCCTGTGTATTCTTGATAGTCAAGCGATATAGTGAGTTTTTCTCATCTTTGAGCATGTTCATAAAGGCAGAATTATATACACGGTGCATACCTAGGGTTCGCACGAAATAACCTTCCATGAGCCAGAATGCCTCTGCAAGCAGAAGCGTATCCGGAGCTTTTTCCGCGCATAGATCTACTACCTCTCGCCAGAATTCATTTGGCATTGCCTTATCGAAGGCCTCATCGCTCATGGTATGCTCTGAACGCGATGGAATTGCGCCCCCCGAGCCTGGTGCGGGGTACCATAAGCGCCTGATGTGCTGTTTTGCGAGCACCATTGCAGCATCGAACCGGATTATGTTGAAATGAGATGCAACATGCAGGATTCGCTCTTTTACAGCCTCGCGCGAAGCTTGGTTTAGAAAGTCTATTTGTGCGGTATCATTCCAGGGCATGCCAGTCCCATCATTACCATGGTAAATGTATCGAACTTCTCCCGTATGACGATCGAGTCTTTTGAATACCACGGCGGCATCTGCGCGATTGTAATAATGATCTTCGAGCCAAATCCCAACAGAAGGATCTCCGGAAAGATCGGGGCCATTGAAGCTATAACTGGGGAATGGACAGTAGGAGAGACTCATGAAAAGCTCTGGTCTTGTACGCATCCAGAGCGAATCTATGCCCGTATGGTTAGGAACCATATCGGCTGCAAGCCTTATGCCATATTGTCCGCATCTCTCGCGGAATATATCTAGTGCCTCCCAGCCTCCCAGCTCGGGGCTGATCTCATAGTCGAAGAGCGAGTAAGCAGAAGCAGCTGCTTCGGAGTTTCCACACAGCTTTTTTATCTTTTCGCTTGCTGGACTTCGCTGCCATATTCCGATGAGCCATAGGCCATTTATCCCACGTTCGGCCATGATTATGAGCTCTTCCTCGGGAATCTGATCGAGGCGGGATATCTCTCTTGAGTAAGTTTTTGAGAGCTGGTGCAACCAGACAAGAGCATTTTTTGCAAGAAGCACAAGAGAAGGCATCCAATTCTTGTCGGGGCTAAATTTTTCATATTCATGCAAGCTGCTTCTATACTGATAGGGGATAGCAGGCCCTGGTCCGGGTGGAAAACGCGATCTGGTCTCTTCGTTTATCATGTCGATTCCAGCAAGCAAGGTGAGCCTAAAGTCGCCTAAAAGGGTTCCCCAATTCTTGATTATCCATTCGAGCTGATCCTTGAGAGAAGTAGGTGCGTGCCTTGCTGGTTCTCTCAAAAAATTGATGAGGTCAAGGGTTTTTCCATCGCCATAAGAGATGCCTGGCAAGGTTTTTAGAGCATCTTCGAGACGAGCAAAGACCTGCAGATAAGGAGTCTTTGCAGAGATAGAGCCAGGCAATGTGGTTCCTGCCGGCGAGACTCCATCATCGAAAAGGGATCGATATGGGCTGCATGCTGGATTCTCGTTAAAAAGACGAATTAGAATCAGCTGCTCTATTATGAGTTCTCGATTAGGCTTACTAGAGCCATCGCCAACAGGGCTTAACGATTCTAGCCAATCCTTGGGCTCTGCAAGGCCATCGTAGATGGGAGCAGGGGGGAATTCTATAATCAATTCTTGAAGCACTTCCCAAAACGCTTTGCTCTCTTCTGCGGAGGCGAATGTTTTAAGTGCAATCTCTTCGAGCAGTTTTGAATATTGCTTTCGATAGAGATCGATGATAATCCTAAAAGCCTCATCGATCAAAGAAAGAGCTCTCAGCTCTCCTGCAGAAAGCTTATATTTTTGAGCTACAAAGCGCGCTGATACTGCATCGGGCAGGGCGATAGCCCCCGAAGGCGTCCAGAGGTACTTAGGAGGAATATTTTGAGAGCGCAAGGTTCTAAGAATCTGCAAAGCCATCGATAAGCTCCTATATCAACTATACTAGGTATTTTTGCGGCAAGCAACGCGAGGAACAAATAATTCGATCGGACGATATACTAATATTAGATCTTCTGTTATGATAACAATTTGACAAAGGAGGTCGATTTGTCTGGTCAAGTCGCTCACGAAAAAAGAAAACAGGAGATTCTAGAAAAAGCTCTCGATGTGTTTATAGAAGAAGGTTACGCAGACACGACTTTCCAGAAGATCGCCGAAAGATGCGGAATCACTAGAACGATCCTCTATCTTTATTTCGACAACAAGAAACAAATCTTCGGCGAAAGCATAAAGCGTTTTCTTGCCTCTCTCGAAGCGGAGATAGCGCTTATTGCCCAGGATCAGAACCTAATGAGTGGCGAAAAAATATTAAAGATAAGTGAAATTTTGGTTGAAGCCTGTGAGAGAGAATCGAAAATGCTCTCGGTAGTAATGGATTATCTTCTAAGATTAAAGGCTTCCGGAGGAAGTCCAGACGAAAAAGTAAGGCGTCGAACTGTCCGCATGCGGCATATCCTTGCAGATATTGTTATTGAAGGAAAAAAGCGCGGCGAATTCAAGGAATCGTCCTCGGTAAAAGGCACAGTTGAGATGTTTTTTGCACTTGTAGAGGCTGCTGTATTTCGTCTTGTGGTACTTGGGCGAAAGGAGGCTGCAGGGCTTCAAGAAGCGCTTTCTCCTTTTGTCGATAATATGCTGAGTCCAACTTTTGAAAGAAATAGAGAATAAAAAGAATCAAAGCTTCATTGATTCGCTAAGAGCAGTGCTAGCGATAAAGAAGTTCATGATTTTATGCTCCATAATAGATACTTCGGAGATATATTTAAAAGTCACATCAGGGATTCCATTTTGCGAGATCCTGGTTATTCCCGCATTATATGCCGCAAGAGCAGAGAATTCATCTCCATTTAGATTGATATATTCTTGGAGATGGCCTATTCCGAGCTTTGCATTTTGGTATGGATCGTAGATCAATTTTTCGTTCACCTTGCCATATACAGAAGAATTAAGCTGGAAAAGGCCACTGTTTAGTGTACCTGTTCGATTGGTAGATCGAGCTCTCGGGTTGTATCTGCTCTCCACATAGGCTACAGCAAAAGCAAGGCTAGGTCGCATATTGTTAGCCACAGCATTATCTAAAATAGCTTTAGCAACACGTTCCGAATTAGTCATAGTAGAAAAGAATTTAAGAACTTTATCTTTTGTCTTTGGATTTGCATAGAGCTTTGAAATAGGATCATCATAATCATTTATATTGCCAAGATTTATAGAAAATAAAATACTTGATGATTTATTATTAGATTTATATATTGAATTGGTTTCGTATAACCTTGCAGCATTAGAAATCACAAAAAATAATGCAACACAGAAAGAAGCAACAAATACAAGCTTTATCGCTCTTATTTTTGTAATATTATTCGACTTATAGCAAGATTCCATTCGGAATATCCTCCCGAACCTCAACATAATTTTATCCCATTAAATAAAAAGTCTTGAAGATAATAATGCTAATTTATAAAAAATGTCAATGCGCAAAAGTGTAACAAAATCTATATCATAATTGCAAAAATAGTTAGATAAATTACGATAACCTCATATGAATTGATATTGCAATATGTTGATTTTGGGATAATATTGTGTTTTGATTGTGCAAATAAAGGAGATTATAAATAATGGCTCGCATCAAGACAAAAGAAAAGCGAACGCTTATTCTTGAGACTGCGAAGAGACTTTTTGCTGCCAAAGGAGAGAGCGTTTCGATGAATGGGATAGCCAAAGAGATTGGCATTCCCGTAGGCAGCATTTATACATATTTTCCTTCAAAACAATCGCTTATCGAAACCATTATTGAAGAAGGCTGGGACGAGTATCGAGTTTGGGTAGAAGATAGAATGATCTCAATTATGAATTCTGGAAAGCAAGACGATAGTCGCGAAAAATCGCTTCGCGCATTGTCCTTTCTAGTGGATGAAGCGCTGCCCAAGCTCTTCAGCGATGTTGAACTCATTATGATTCTGCTTGCTGGGGCAAGTTCCACTGCTAGGCTTGAAAAGAAACTACAATATCTAAGTGCAATGATCTCTAAGTTGGTCGAAGACTCTTCTGTCTCGCTCGACTTTCCGCTAGACGGCAAATTCTATCGCACTGGCATCATGGTTTTTCTTTTGGGAGCGCTCGAGACGATCAGGATCACTTCAAAGACAGATATCGATATCAATGCTGCAGATATTCAGGTCTTCCTTAGACAGTTAATGGAGAATGCGCTAGGTCATTCTTTGCCCGATAGGGACTGAGTGAACGAATCCAAGGCTTTACGGCCATTGCGGCTATGCTGCCAAGAGGGCGAATGAATCTTGTTCGCCATTCAACCTCTGAATAATAGTCTTCTAGCGACTTGCTCCTGAAATGCAGAAGCATTTCTGCCTCTTCTGAATCTGTAAACCAACCACAATGAAAGTCTCCTTTAGCAAATAGCTCGTCGGGCAGAAAAGATGAATTCCCCAAGCCGAAGGCCCGCATGAGCCTATCGAGATAAGCTCGATAAGTGGTTCGGCAAGCCGGTCCTCCGCCAATATTGAATGTCCGGCCTTCAATGTTCGAAAGGCTACAAGCCATGGCAAATGCACGGCCCGCGTCTTCGGTATGCACAACTTCGAAATGCGTCGAAGGAGGCACATCGAAGAGCATGGGATCAAAGGGGAGCCAATCACTCGATACTACATAAGACAGCCTCAAAACAACCCAAGGAAGACCACTTTCTCGAAGCAAGTTTTCGCACTTGTTCTTTGTGATGCTATAAGTGTCGTTTGGATTAAGTGGATCGGTTGTTGAGATCCATGGATTGGCAAGTCTATCGCCATATATCGAGACACTGGAGGCATAGACAATGCGTGGAGGCACTTGAAGGCTTTTGCATATTTCTATGATATTTCTAGTCCCCCCGACATTGATTTCTTCGCCGAGCAACGGCTTTTGATTAGATAGAGGAGGTATTATGGCGGCAAGATGGACTATCGCATCTATTCCTCTGTCTCCAACAGAGCCAATAGCATCTTGAATGCTTTTTTTGTCAGTAATATCTCCATAGAAGATTCCTAGTCTATGATGCGCATTGTTCAAGAGTTCACGCGTTCTTTTTTGCTTTTTCGAACGAGCAGAGGGTTGCTCAAAAATGAACACTTCATGACCTTTGGCCAGAAGAGCGCTGATTGCACTTGTTCCAACATTTCCAAATCCACCAGTCACTAAGATTCGCATAGTTCTCCTCACATTTGACTATATCGCTTACTATTATAATGAATGAACGTTCATTCAGCAACATAGAACTTTTCAAAATTCGAGGTTATTGCTCATTGACCTAGTTATGGGGCTTTCGTTACACTTGCCAAGCTATGATCACAATCGATGAACTGCGCAGAAAATACATTGAATTCTTCAAGGCTCGAGGCCATGTCGAGATTAGCGGGAAGTCGCTCATCCCAGAGAATGATCCAACTGTACTTTTTACAACTGCAGGTATGCATCCTCTCGTGCCATATCTGCTTGGCGAACCACACCCTGCTGGCAAGAGGCTGACCGATTATCAGAAGTGCATCCGCACCGGAGACATAGATATGGTTGGCGATTCCAGTCATCTGACTTTTTTTGAAATGCTTGGCAACTGGTCTTTGGGCGATTACTTCAAAAATGAGGCTATTCATTGGTCCTACGAGTTTTTGACAAGTCCAGATTATTTGGGTATAGATCCTGCCAAGCTCTCTGTTACTGTATTTGCTGGCGATGAATCGGTGCCGCGAGACGACGAGTCGGCTTATTTATGGAAAATTGTTGGCATCCCTGAGGAGAGAATATTTTTCCTTCCGCGCGAGGACAATTGGTGGGGTCCCGCTGGAGAAACTGGCCCCTGTGGTCCGGATACGGAAATGTTTGTCGATACGGGTGCGCCTGCCTGTGGTCCAGATTGCAGACCAGGCTGCCATTGCGGCAAGTACTTTGAAATCTGGAACGATGTCTTTATGCAGTATAACAAGAAGGCAGATGGAAGCTATGAGCCCCTTGCTCGCCCTTGTGTCGATACTGGCATGGGAATTGAGCGCACTGTTGCCATGCTACAGAGGAAAAAGTCAGTCTATGAAATCGAGGCCTTTACCCCAATCTTGAGCGTACTTGAATCTATTACCGGTAAGACTTATGGAGCTTCTAGCATCGATCCCGAAATCGATCGAAGTTTTCGCATAATAGCAGATCATATTCGGGCGGCGACATTCATTCTCGGAGACCCTAAAGCTGTTTTGCCGTCCAATATTGGAGCTGGATATGTGCTCAGGCGCTTGATTCGCCGTGCGGTTCGTCATGGACGAAAGCTTGGTATCGACGGACTTTTCCTTTCAAGGCCTGCTCAAGCAGTCATCGATATCTACAAAGAGCCCTATCCCGAATTGCTTGAAAATGCCGGTCGCATTTTTGAAGAGCTCGAGCGAGAAGAGAAAAAATTTCTCGAAACTTTGCAGAAAGGGGAGCATGAATTTGAGAAGATCTTGCCAAATCTTCTAAAGAATCCAGATAGAGTCATGCCAGGAAGGCTTGCTTTCAAGCTCTATGATACCTATGGTTTTCCTATTGAACTGACCGAGGAGCTGGCAGCTGAGCATAAGCTCAAGGTAGACAAGCAGGGCTTCGAGGAGGCCTTTAAGAAGCATCAAGAGCTTTCAAGGGCCGGAAGTGAACAGGTTTTCAAGGGAGGATTGGCAGACCATTCGGAAATTGTGACGCGATACCACAGCGCGACTCATCTTTTGCACAAGGCATTGCGCTTAGTGCTTGGCAATCATGTTGCTCAGAAAGGCTCGAATATAACAGCCGAACGCTTACGCTTCGATTTCTCTCACCCCGCCCCGATGACGGCCGAACAAATCGCGGCCGTCGAACGCATTGTGAATGAACAGATAGCTCGAGATCTGACTGTGACAATGGAGATGATGCCTCCAGAGGAAGCAAAGTGTGCCGGTGCTATTGCGCTTTTTGGCGAGAAATATGAGCCTATTGTAAAAGTCTATTCGATGGGCGATTTTTCAAAGGAAGTATGCGGTGGTCCTCATGTCTCGCATACTGGCGAGATAGGAAAATTCAAGATAATCAAGGAACAGTCCTCGAGTGCTGGGGTGCGGCGTATCTACGCTGTGCTGGAATAGGTATATGCTATTCTGGTCTCATTCTTTTGAGAGCTTGAACGGCTACGCGGTCATCCTCAGGAACAAGGCGCAAAAACCATGAGCCTTCGCATTTGACTCTTTGCCACCATACTTCGCGTATGGCTTCTTCAAGGAGCGACTTTAAGCGCCACACCTCTTCGTCATAATCCATATCTTGCTGACAAAATATATATTCTCCTATGTCAAGACAAAATAAAGGGGTCCTTCCTAGATTTATATCATTTGGATCATTGGGAGCTATTGTTTTAATATATTTGTTTTCTGCCAAAAGATATACTGCAGATGGCTCGAGCTTGTCAAAAACCTTAGGTCCGTCTTTGGTCATTGTGGAAAGACCTTCTTCTTCAAACTCCAGCAGCAGTTCAGACTTACAACAGAGAATATCCGACAGAGTCTTTGCTTCGATAATCCGAGGTTCTTCTATAAGGACATAATCGATACTTCGGCATAGATGCAGAATTCTGAGTTCGATTTCCATAGGCGCATTTTCAAATCTTTTAGCTATAATTGTCAAGAGAGAAGCCAAGTTCAAGGATCAATAGAGAAACATAGATATGCATATATACCGCTCAAAGAGTTCATAAAAACCTTATGCAAAGGCCGTTCAGATGGTGTTGGCGTGTACGACAATCTTATGTAAAGGCTACTCAAAATTCCGCTGGAAATCTTCTGAAATTGGTGATAGACTAATTCGAAATGTCCTTGCTTGATCAAATTTCAGGACCAGCCGACCTGCAGGGCTTATCTATGCCCGATTTGCGGCGTCTCTCACAGGAAATTCGGCTTAGAATAATTGAGACTGTACAGCGCAATGGCGGTCATCTTGCATCGAATCTGGGCGTTGTTGAGCTTACAATCGCGCTTCATCGAGTGTTTCAATCGCCATACGATGCAATAGTCTGGGATGTTGGACACCAGTGCTATTCTCATAAGATTTTGACAGGTCGTGCAACACGATTCGTAACCCTTCGGAGAAAAGGGGGTTTATCGGGGTTCCCCAAGCGAAAAGAGAGCAAGCACGACATCTTCGATACAGGGCATTCTTCTACAGCCATCTCTTCGGCTCTTGGACTTCTTCAGGCCCGCTTGAGCACAGGCCATGATGGCAGAGTGATTGCAGTTGTGGGCGATGGAGCCCTTACCGCTGGGCTTTCGATGGAAGGACTCAGTAATGCGGGTCAGTTGGGTTTGCCTCTTATCATTGTCTTAAATGACAACCGTATGTCTATCTCCAACTCTGTGGGCTCGATATCAAGATATCTTTCAAAGCTTTCAGCCTCTGTACAATATCAGTCCTTGCGCTCGCGTGTGGATGCGATGGTTTTGAAGATACCTCGTATTGGTGAAACGCTCTTTTCCCTTATCAACAGGACCAAGCGAGCCATAAAAGCTATATTCTTCAAAGAGAATCTTTTTGTCGATTATGGATTCGAATATGTTGGGCCTATCGATGGGCACAATCTTGTCTCATTGATAAATGCCTTTAAGCATGTCCGCAAGCTGAATAGGCCAGTTGTTGTCCATGTAGTGACAAGAAAAGGGAAGGGGCTAGAAAAAGCAGAAGAGGATCCAGAGACTTTTCATGGCCTAGGTCCAGCATGCCCTGATATACCGGGGCCTGGAACGATCAGTCACGGAGAAAGTTTTACATCGTGTTTTGCTAATGCTCTCATAAGATGCGCAGAGAAAGAACCACGCATGGTTGCGATAACTGCTGCTATGGCCTCAGGCACAGGGGTTTCGAGGCTCAGAGAGCGCTATCCACATAGAGTCTATGATGTGGGCATTGCGGAACAGCATTCAGTGGCATTTGCTGCTGGTCTTGCGCAAGGTGGTCTGCGGCCAGTGGTAGCTGTGTATTCTACTTTTATGCAGAGGGCGGTCGATCAGGTGTTCCAGGAAGTAGCGCTGGCAAAACAGCCAGTGTTGTTTGCACTCGATCGGGCTGGAGCCGTTGGAGAAGATGGCGAGACTCACCAGGGAATCTACGATATTGTTCTCTTTAAGGCCATGCCAAACCTGTTGTTCTTTGCTCCTGCGGATGGCCAGGAATTATCGGCTTTCATGGATCTAGCTCTTACTCTTGATATGCCTTGCATGATGCGATATCCCAAGGCTTTCTCACCTTCTGTGACTCTTCCAATAGCACCGCTTGAGATTGGAAGAGGGGTTTTTATGCGCGAGCATGATGATGCAAGAATACTTATATTGGCTGTTGGACCGCTCTCCTATATTGCAGCCGAGGTATCGGATGAACTAGAGACAAAAGGGATCGTTGCGGATGTCTACAATGTCCGATTCATATCTCCGATCGACGAAGAACACCTTGTCGATGTCTGTTCTCGCTATGATGGAGTCTTGACAATCGAGGATGGAGTACTGACTGGTGGTCTTGGAGAGTCTGTGGCGGGAATACTCATGCGTAAAGGTATGCAGATCAAAATCTCATCTCTGGGTTTTGGTTCGATACCGCCTTCTCAAGCAACCAGAGAAGAGCTTCTATCAAGCGCAGGCCTTGATACAAAAGGAATACAAAAAGCTCTGTACGAGCTATTAGATTTCTCCGATCTTTCAAAGCAGCAATTAGTAGAAGAAATCCCAGTGGACTTGTCTGGAACTATATCTACTCCTAGTGAGATGCAGCATGCGCATTAGCGCAAACAGAACACAGGTTAAACACAATCTGAACAGGCTAAGACTTCCGAATGGACACTCTCTCGATCTTGGCAGAGCACCAGAACATTTGCCCTGTATCATGGGTATAGTCAATATTACGCAGGATTCCTTTTTTGAAGGTAGCAGAAGACCTGAGCCAATAGCCGCAATAGAAACAGCCCTCGAAATGATAAGGCAGGGTGCCTCTATTATAGATTTTGGTGCTGAGTCTACAAGACCAGGTTCTATGGAAATCGATTCCGAAGAGGAGCTATCAAGAATTCTGCCTGTGCTTGAAGGCTTTAGAGCCGCAAGCGATGCTGTAGTCTCGGTCGATACACGCCACCCCAAAGTCGCAGAAGCAGCGCTTGCTGCTGGAGCGGATATAATCAATGATATCGAAGCATTGCAAAGGCCAGGCATGGCCAATATCGTGGCAAAGGCCAAGGCAGCAGCAATTCTCATGCATATGCAAGGAACGCCGCAAAATATGCAACAAACCCCTTCCTATGAAAACTGCCTCGTAGAAGTGTGCTCTTTTCTTGAAGGCGCCGCTAACCATGCTATCGAAGCTGGTATATACCCAGACGCCATAATCCTCGATCCAGGCATAGGGTTTGGTAAGCTCAGGGAGCACAATCTTGCCCTTTTGCAGGGTATTGAACGCATAGCTTCGCTTGGTTACCCTGTTCTGATTGGCCTTTCTCGTAAACGACTCATAG